>DATMSN010000131.1:0-5219 GCA_035565375.1 Duganella sp.
GGGCCTGGGGGCCGGCGCCATCGGCGGCCACGGCCGGGTGAAAAAAAACAGGGAACGGCGCCAATGCTAGCGCGGCGAGCAATACGCGGATCGAGGTCATGTCGTACTCCGGGCAAGGTGAATGTGGAACGCCAGCGGCCATGTTAGGCATCGATGGCTGGAATTCGACTGATCTAAATCAAATGCGTCTGCGACGGCCGGTCGTCGTGCCCGCGCCGCCGGCGGCGCGTGTTGGATTATTTTGCCGGCAGGACCGGGGGCGGCAGGGTGTAGACCACGACCGAGGCGTTGCGGGGCTAAAGCCCCCGACTTGCTTAAATTGTACGCCGTGTTTTACCGCCTGGCGCCCGGCGCTTCCCGGTGGGTGCTGTATAATCTCGCATTTCCGCCTAACGGCATGATTTAATTAAGAAAAGCCCAATTCAGAATGCTATCCACCGCTAACATCACCATGCAATTCGGCGCCAAGCCGCTGTTCGAAAACATCTCCGTCAAGTTCGGCGATGGCAACCGCTACGGCCTGATCGGCGCCAACGGTTGCGGCAAATCCACGTTCATGAAGATCCTGGGCGGCGACCTGGAGCCGTCGGGCGGCAACGTGATGCTGGACACGAACGAGCGCCTCGGCAAGCTGCGCCAGGATCAGTTCGCCTTTGAAGACATGCGCGTGCTCGACGTGGTCATGATGGGCCACACCGAGATGTGGGCGGCGATGCAGGAGCGCGACGCCATCTACGCCAACCCGGAGGCGACCGACGACGACTACATGAAGGCCGCCGAGCTCGAAGGCAAAGTGTCCGAGTACGACGGCTACACGGCCGAATCGCGCGCCGGCGAGCTGCTGCTGGGCGCCGGCGTGGCGATCGACCTGCACAAGGGACCGATGAGCAATGTGTCGCCGGGCTGGAAGCTGCGCGTGCTGCTGGCGCAGGCGCTGTTCTCGAATCCGGACATCCTGCTGCTCGACGAGCCGACCAACAACCTGGACATCAACACCATCCGCTGGCTGGAGGACGTGCTCAACGACCGCAACTCGACGATGATCATCATTTCCCACGATCGCCACTTCCTCAACCAGGTCTGCACCCACGTGGCCGACATGGATTACGGCACGCTGAAGATCTATCCGGGCAATTACGACGAGTACATGTTCGCCTCGACCCAGGCGCGCAACCAGCAACTGGCCAACAACGCCAAGGCCAAGGACAAGGTCGCCGAGCTGCAGGACTTCGTGCGCCGCTTCGCCGCCAACAAATCGAAGGCCCGCCAGGCCACCTCGCGCGCCAAGCAGATCGAGAAGATCAAGGTCGACGACATCAAGCCATCGTCGCGCGCCTATCCGTTCGTGCGCTTCGACGGCGAGAAGAAGCTGCACCGCCTGGCCGTCGAGGTCGACAGCATCGCCAAGAAGTACGATCGCCAGTTGTTCAATAACTTCAGCATCATGGTCGAGGCGGGCGAGCGCATCGCCATCATCGGCGCCAACGGCGCCGGCAAGACCACGATGCTGCGCTGCATCGGCGGCGACGACATCGCCGGCCTGCACGCCGACCACGGCACGGTCAAATGGGCCGAGAACGCCAACGTCGGCTACATGCCGCAGGATCCGACCGAGGAATTCTCCAAGGACACCACGCTGACCGACTGGATGGGCGACTGGACCCAGGAAGGCGACGACGACCAGGCCGTGCGCTCGATCCTGGGCCGCCTGCTGTTCGGCGGCGACGAGGTCAAGAAGTCGGTCAAGGTGCTGTCCGGCGGCGAGAAGGGCCGCATGATGTACGGCAAGCTGATGCTGGGCCGCCACAACGTGCTGCTGCTCGACGAGCCGACCAACCACATGGACATGGAATCGATCGAGTCGCTCAACATCGCGCTGGAAAAATACGCCGGCACCTTGATCTTCGTGTCGCACGACCGCGAGTTCGTGTCGTCGCTGGCCAACCGCATCATCGAGATCAAGGAAAACGAAGTGGTCGATTTCCGCGGCAACTACGAGGACTACCTGACCAGCCAGGGCATCGACTAACCGACCGGCCGCGGTTAATCGCTTTTAACTACGTTTCATCACACCATGCAAACCATAGAGATCAAATCCGTCGAGTACGATCATCCCCAAGACGGAGCCAGCTGCACCGCCCACGCGTGGGCGCGCACGCCAGCGACCCCGACGGCCGAACAGCGCAGCGCGCTCAAGGCCCGCATCAAGCAACTGCTGAAGGAAAAAGAAGCGGTGCTCGTCGCCCACTACTACGTGGACGCCGACCTGCAGGACCTGGCCGAGGAGACCGGCGGCTGCGTCTCCGACTCGCTGGAGATGGCGCGCTTCGGGCGCGACCATCCGGCCAAGACCCTGGTCGTGGCCGGCGTGCGCTTCATGGGCGAGACCGCCAAGATCCTGAGCCCGGAAAAGCGCATCCTGATGCCGGACCTGGACGCGACCTGCTCGCTCGACCTGGGCTGCCCGGCCGACGAGTTCGCCGCGTTCTGCGACGCCCATCCGGACCGCACGGTGGTGGTGTACGCCAACACCAGCGCGGCCGTCAAGGCGCGCGCCGACTGGATGGTGACGTCGTCGATCGGCCTCGACATCGTGGCCCATCTGCACGCCCAGGGCAAGAAGATCCTGTGGGCGCCGGACCGGCACCTGGGTTCCTACATCCAGAAGCAGACCGGCGCCGACATGCTGCTGTGGCAGGGCTCGTGCCTGGTGCACGACGAGTTCAAGGGCGTCGAGCTCGACCTGCTCAAGCAGCAATATCCGGACGCCAAGGTGCTGGTGCACCCGGAATCGCCGGCCAACGTGGTGGCGCTGGCCGACGTGGTCGGCTCGACCACGCAGATCATCAACGCCGCCGTCGAATCCGACGCCGACACCTTCATCGTCGCCACCGACAATGGCATCCTGCACAAGATGCGCGCGGCCGCGCCCGGCAAGCGCTTCATCGAGGCGCCCACCGCCGGCAACAGCGCCACCTGCAAGAGCTGCGCGCATTGCCCGTGGATGGCGATGAACGGGCTGCAAAACCTGGCCGACGTGCTGGAGAACATGGAGTCGAACACCGGCAACGAGATCCACGTCGACCCGGCGGTCGGCCGACAGGCGGTGGTGTCGATCAACCGCATGCTCGATTTCGCGGCCGCCAAGAAGGCCCGGGTGCAACCCGGCGCCGACCTGGCGAAAGAAGCACAACTGTTTTCAGGAATTGGTCCCGCATGATGAGTACCCTGGTGAATCCCTACGCGCCGTTCGATGAGGCGCTGAAATCGGCTTTCGAGGCCAATCTGCTGGTGGCGCTGCTGGAGGACGTCGGCGGCGGCGACCTGACCGGCTTGCTGGTGCCGGAGGGCGGGCGCGCCACCGCGCGCGTCATCGTGCGCGAGGACGCGGTGCTGTGCGGCGCGCCGTGGTTCGAGGGCGTGATGAATTGCATGCAGGCCGGCATCGAAGTCGACTGGAAGTACGCCGAGGGCGACAAGATGACGGCCGACAGCGTGGTCTGCATGATCCACGGTCCGGCGCGCGCGCTGCTGACGGCGGAACGGGCGGCGCTCAATTTCCTGCAATTGCTGTCGGGCGTGGCGAGCGCCACCCGCAAGTACGTCGACATCGTCGCCGGCACCCAGGCGGCCATCCTCGACACCCGCAAGACCTTGCCGGGCCTGCGCCTGGCGCAGAAGTACGCGGTGCGCGTGGGCGGCGGCCGCAACCAGCGCCTGGCGCTGTACGACGGCATCCTGATCAAGGAAAACCATATCGCGGCGGCCGGCGGCATCACCAACGCGGTGCTGGCGGCCAAGCGGCTGGACAAGGCCGTGTCGATCCAGGTCGAGGTCGAGAGCCTGGACGAGCTCAACGAGGCATTGGCGGCGGGCGCCGTGTCCATCCTGCTGGACAACTTCAGCAACGACATGATGCGCGCGGCGGTCACCATCAACGCCGGGCGCGCCTTGCTCGAGGCCTCCGGCGGCATCAACGCCGACACCGTGCGGGCCATCGCCGAAACCGGCGTGCATCGGATTTCGATCGGAAGCTTGACAAAAGACATACGCGCAACCGATTACTCTTTGCGAATTGTCAACTAAAATATTTAAAAAATAAGATTGTTAAGGATGACTTAAAGCTAATATAATTCCCTTGTTTTTATGACACTATTAACCGGGGAGTTAGCTAAATGAAATTGAAACACGTTGCGGGAATGATGGCGTTGGTGGGTTTGAGCGGTCTGGCGCAGGCGGACAGCTTCGTCAATGGCGGCTTCGAGGCGGGCGCCACGTCCGGCTGGAACACCGGCGGCGGTTATCGCGGCAACGACGCCAATTCCGCGATCACGCCGGCGGACTTCCTCGCCGGCGGCGCGCTGAACCAGGACAACGGCCAACGCGGCGCCGTCATCGACAAGAATTATGTCGATGCCAACCTGGGCGCCTTGCTCGGTTCCACCGTGCTGTCCGGCAACTACGCCTACCGCGCTGAAGACACCACCAGCGGCGGCTTCGGCACCGTCATCAGCCAGCAGGTGAAGAACTACACCGACAGCGACATCTACTTCGGCTGGAAGGCCGTGCTGGAAAACGGCGGCCACGCCGAGGACGAATCGGCGGTGATGATGCTGACCCTGACCGACAACACCACCGGCAAGCTGGTCCTGACCCGGACCTATAACGCCGGCAACGGCGGCGGCGGCGTCGATGCGCGCTTCCAGACCGAGGGCGAGTTCTTCTACACCTCCGCATGGCAGCTCGAGCACCTGAGCATCGACCAGGCGCTGTCCGGCCACGACTTCACGTTGTCGCTGCTGGCCGCCGACTGCGAGCCGACCGGCCACACCGGCTACGCCTACCTGGACGGCTTCGGCTCCTACGTGCCGCCGGTCCCTGAGCCGGAAACCTACGCCATGATGCTGGCCGGCCTGGGCATGATGGGCTGGTTGGCGCGTCGCAAGAAGTCCTCGAAGGCCTAAGCCTGTTAGAATCCTCCCCGGTACGGGTTACTTTGCGCCGGATAGGCCGGCGGGGGAGGCGGCTTGCGCGTCACGGCGGCGTTTCGGAAAACTGCAGTGTCTTCGCTCGTTCGACGGCGCCTGCTGGTCGGCACATGCGGCATCGCGCTCGGCGCTTTGCCGCATTTTTCGTTGCGCGCCCAGCCGGCGCCGCTGCGCGTGGCCGGCACCCGCTTCGAGGGCGTCTACGAGCGCCAGACCGACGGCGGGTTCGCC
>DATMSN010000132.1:0-6756 GCA_035565375.1 Duganella sp.
ACATTGGAACGAAGCCCGTTGAGATACGGGCTTTTTTTTCGTCCAAAATATGGGGTCAAGTCTGACATTCGGACACAAAATATGGGGTCAAGTCTGACATTCGGACACGAGCTCTGCTAAACAGTGCTTCAGTTCGTGTCCGAATGTCAGACTTGACCCCCGAGTTGTTTTAGAGCGCGCGGGCGATCAGCAGCTTTTGGATGTCGCTGGTGCCTTCGTAGATCTGGCAGACGCGTACGTCCCTATAGATGCGCTCGACCGGGAAATCGGAGACGTAACCGTAGCCGCCGTGTACCTGGATGGCGTCCGAGCAGACCTTTTCCGCCATCTCGGAGGCGAATAGCTTGGCCATCGCCGCCTCCTTTAAACACGGCTGCCCGGCGTCCTTCATCGACGCCGCGTGGCGGATCAGTTGCCGCGCCGCTTCGATTTGCGTGGCCATCTCGGCCAGCCGGAATTGCACCGCCTGGTGCTCGAAGATCGGCTTGCCGAAACTTTCGCGCTCGCGCGCGTACGCCAGCGCGGCCTCGTACGCGGCGCGCGCCATGCCCACCGCTTGCGAGGCGATGCCGATGCGCCCGCCCTCCAGTCCCGATAGCGCGATCTTGTAGCCCTGGCCCTCTTCGCCGATCAGATTCTCGGCCGGGATGCGGCAGTTTTCGAACAGGATCTGCGCCGTGTCCGACGAGTGCTGCCCCATCTTTTGCTCCAGCCCGGCGACGATGTAGCCCGGCGCCGACGTCGGCACCCAGAACGCGCTGATGCCCTTCTTGCCGGCGGCCTTGTCCGTCACCGCCAGCACGATGGCGACGTCCGCGTACTTGCCGCTGGTGATGAATTGCTTGACGCCGTTGATGACGTATTCGCCGCCGTCGCGCGTGGCGGTGGTGCGCAGCGCGGCGGCGTCGCTGCCGGTGTGCGGCTCGGTCAGGCAGAACGCGCCCAACATGTCGCCCTGCGCCAAGGGCCGCAGCCATTGTTCCTTTTGCCGGTCGTTGGCGTACATCATGGCGATGCTGCACACCGGGCAGTTGTTGACCGAGATGATGGTCGAGGTGCCGCCGTCGCCGGCCGCGATCTCCTCCAGCACCAGCGCCAGCGAGACGTAGTCCATGCCGGCGCCGCCCAGCGCCTCCGGCACGGCGACACCGAAGGCGCCCAGCGCGGCCAGTTCCTGCAGTTCCTCCTTGGGGAAGTGGTGCTCCCTGTCCCAGCGCGCGGCCTGCGGCGCCAGACGCTCGCGCGCGAAGGTGCGCAGCGCGTCGCGTATCATTTCGTGTTCTTCGGTCAGTATCATGTCGTCTCTTTTTTATAGTTGTAGGCCTTGCCGTCAGGCGGGGCGCCGGCTCCCCGCCTGGCATCGCCGGTGTTACCAGCCGATCGGCGTGCCGTCGTAGTTGCGGTAGACGGCCCGCTCCGACGCCGGTAGCGCCGCCAGCGTCTTGCGGATGCCGCCCGCGCTTTCCTCCACCGAGATGTCGGCGTCCCCGCCGCCCATCTCCGTGCGCACCCAGCCCGGATGGAGGGCCACGCAGGTGGCGCCCTGCTTGCCGAACACCAGCGCCGTGTCGATCAGCACCGAGTTCAGCGCCGCCTTGCTGGCGCGGTACAGCGAGCCGCTTGGGCTGCCGCGCTCGCTGAGCGATCCCATCTTCGACGACAGCACCGCCAGCTTGCCGCGCGCCGCGCACACCATCGGCGCGACGATCGGCAGCAGCCGCATGGCCGCCAGCACGTTGGTGTGCATCACCGAATCGAAATCGGCCTGCGACGGAAAGCCGTCGTGGCGCGGCCCGTACACGCCGGCGTTCAAGACGGCGACGTTGAGTTCCTCGCCGTCGAGCTTCCAGCCGATGCCCGCGCACGCCTCGACGTCGGTGACGTCGAGCTGGTGCGGCTCGGCGCCCAGCGCGCCGAGCGCGGCGCAGTCGTCGGCCTTGCGGGCGGTGGCGATCACGCGCCAGCCGTCCGCCAGGTATTGTTTAACGAGCTCGAGCCCGATGCCGCGCGAGGCGCCGATGATCAGTGCGGTCGCCATCCGGTTAGACCAGCTCGATGGCCATGGCCGTCGCCTCGCCGCCGCCGATGCACAGCGCCGCCACGCCCTTCTTGCCGCCGCTGCGTTTAAGCGCACCGATCAAGGTGACGATGATGCGCGCGCCCGAGGCGCCGATCGGGTGGCCCAGCGCGCAGGCGCCGCCGTGCACATTGATCTTGTCGTGCGGGATGTCGAGGTCGCGCATCGCGGCCATCGGCACGGCGGCGAACGCCTCGTTGATCTCGAACAGGTCGACGTCCTTGCTGGCCCAGCCGATTTTCTTGTACAGCTTTTCGACCGCGCCGATCGGCGCCGTCGTGAACAGGTTCGGCTCCTGTGCGAACGTGGCGTGGCCGTGGATTTTGGCGATGACGGCCGCGCCCAGCCGCTTGGCGGTCGATTCGCGCATCATCACCAGCGCGGCGGCGCCGTCGTTGATCGACGACGACGAGGCGGCGGTGATGGTGCCGTCCTTCTTGAAGGCGGCGCGCAGGGTCGGGATCTTTTCGATCCTGGCCTTCAACGGGCCCTCGTCCTTGTCGATGACGGTGTCGCCGGCGCGGCTGCTGACGGTGACGGGCGCGATTTCCCACTTGAACCAGCCTTCGTTGGTGGCGGCCTGGGCGCGCTTGACCGATTCGATGGCGAAGTTGTCCTGCGCCTCGCGGGTGAATTCGTACTTGGCCGCGCATTCCTCGGCGAACGTGCCCATCGAGCGGCCTTCGCCGGTTTTCTCGTTGCGCGAGTAGGCGTCCTCGAGGCCGTCGTACATCATGTGGTCGAACATCATGCCGTGGCCGATGCGGTAGCCGCCGCGCGCCTTGGGGATCAAATACGGCGCGTTGGTCATCGATTCCATGCCGCCGGCGACGACCACGTCGGCGCTGCCGGCGACCAGCTGGTCGTGGGCGAAGATGGCGGCCTGCATCGCCGAGCCGCACATCTTCGACAAGGTGACGGCGCCGGTCGATGCCGGCAGGCCGGCCTTGAGCAACGCCTGGCGCGCGGGCGCCTGGCCCTGGCCGGCCATCAGGCAGTTGCCGAAATAAACGTGCTCGACGAGCTTGCCGTCGATGCCGGAACGCTCGACCGCCGCGGCGATCGCGACCGCGCCCAGGTCGTGCGCGGCCTTGCCGGAAAAGTCGCCCAGGAAGGCGCCCATGGGGGTGCGGGCGGCACCGACGATAACGATAGGATCATTCATTTTCTAAAGTCTCCATAAAAGGTGGCGGGACCGGGATCGATACCGCCGGGATGTTGGATTGGTTCTCATGGAAGAAGCGTATGTGCTGCGGATAAGGATAGACGTCTTCGACGACGCCGTCCAATATGCGCTGCTTGCGTGCCTGCCAATATTCGCGCGTCAGCAGGTCGGCGTGGTGCTTCATGAAGTACTTGCGGATCTTGGCGTTCCCCAGCAGGAAGCGGCCGAACTGCTCGGGGAAGACGTCGTGCTTGCCGATCGGATACCACGGCTCCGACGCCATCTCCTCCTCCTCGGTGCGCGCCGCGGGGATGTCGCGGAAATTGCAGTCGGTGATGTATTCGATTTCATCGTAATCGTAAAACACGATGCGCTGGTGGCGGGTCACGCCGAAGTTCTTGTACAGCATGTCGCCGGGGAAGATGTTGGCGGCGACCAGCTCCTTGATGGCGTTGCCGTATTCGAGGATGCCGTGTTCGAGCTGGGCGTCGTTGCCGTCCTTGTCGGCGTTGCCGAGCCACATGTTCAGCGGCACCATGCGGCGCTCGATGTACAGGTGCTTGATGATGATCTTGCCGCCCTCCTCCTCATAGAGGGACGGCGCGAAATGTTTCAACTCGGCGATCAGCTCCTCGGTGAAGCGCTCGCGCGGGAAGGCGACATTCGAATACTCCAGCGTGTCGGCCATGCGGCCGACGCGGTCGTGGTGTTTGACCAGCAGGTATTTTTCCTTGATCAGCGCGCGCGTGGTGTCCTTGGGCGGCGGATAGAAATCCTTGATGACCTTGAACACGTAAGGGAACGACGGCAGCGCGAACACCAGCATCACCAGCCCGCGGATGCCGGGCGCGATCTCGAACAGGTCGGACGAATGCTTCAGGTGCTGCAGGTAGTCGCGGTAGAACAGCGTCTTGCCCTGTTTTTGCAGGCCGAGGATGGTGTAGATCTCGCTGCGCGGCTTGCGCGGCAGCAGCGTGCGCAGGAATTGCACGTAGGCCGACGGCACTTCCATGTCCACCAGGAAGTAGGCGCGCGTGAACGAGAACAAGATCGTGATCTGTTCCTGGTCGAACAGCACGGTGTCGAGTATCAGCTCGCCGTCGCGGTTGTGCAGGATCGGCACGACGAACGGATATTCCTTGTTGCCGTTGATGCCCTTGCCGACGAGGTAGGCGCCCTTGTTGCGGAAGAACAGGCTCGACAGCACTTGGATCTGGTTGTTCGGCTCGGTGCGCCCGGCGCCGAACAGCTCCTGGAACCGCGCCTCGACCTGTTCGACGTCGCGCGCCAGGTTCTCGAACCTGGCGTCGAGCTGGAAGTTGGTGACGATGCGCTTGAGCGTGAAGCGCAGCCCGTCCGTGCCCGGGTAGTAGACGCGGTAGGTCGGCGCCAGTTCCTCGGTCTCGATGTACTCGGTCGTGACCACCGGCCGCACGAAGATGAACTCGTTGTGGAAATAGCTGCGGTGCAGGATGTTGCAGCAGACCGAGTTGAAGAAGGTTTCCGCCAGCTCCGGCTGCTTGTGGTCGGACAGCATGCCGATGTAGTGCAGCTTGAGTTCGCGCCACACCTCGTCGGTCAGGTCGGACTGGCTGTACTCGTCCTCCAAGGCCTGCACGCATTCCTGCACGCGGCGGTCGTAGAAATCGATCCGCTCGCGCGCGGCCTGCTGGGCCTCGCGCCAGGCGCCGCGCTCGAAATGCGCCTTGGCCTGCCGGCTGGTCTGGCGGAACAGCCGGTAGTGCTTGTCGAAGCCGTCGCGGATCGTGCGCGCGATGTCGAACGCGATCTGCGAGCGCAGCAGTTTTGGAAATGCAGCCTGGATCATGGTCGCCCCGATTCGATGCGTTGGCTAAGCCGGCCCGCCGGCCCGGCCGACGTGCTAGCGGGTTTCCGCGAACAGTTCGCGGCCGATCAGCATGCGGCGGATTTCGCTGGTGCCGGCGCCGATTTCATACAACTTGGCGTCGCGCCACAGGCGGCCGACCGGATACTCGTTGATGTAGCCGTTGCCGCCCAGCGCCTGGATCGCCTCGCCGGCCATCCAGGTCGCCTTCTCCGCGCTGTACAGGATGGCGCCGGCGGCGTCCTTGCGCAACTGGCGCACCGCCTCCGGCGTGGCGGCGCGGTCGCAGGCCTGGCCGACGGCGTACACATAAGCCTTGCACGCCATCATGGTCGAGTACATGTCGGCGAGCTTACCCTGCATCAGCTGGAACTCGCCGATCGCCTGGCCGAATTGCTTGCGGTCGTGGATGTAGGGCACGACCGCGTCCATGCACGCCTGCATGATGCCCAGCGGACCGCCCGACAGCACGGTGCGCTCGAAGTCCAGGCCCGACATCAGCACGTTGACGCCCTTGCCCAGGCCGCCGAGCACGTTCTCCACCGGCACCTCGCAATCCTCGAACACCAGCTCGCCCGTGTGCGAGCCGCGCATGCCCAGCTTGTCGAGCTTTTGCGCCACCGAGAAGCCCTTGTAGCCTTTTTCGATCAGGAAGGCGGTCATGCCCTTGGGGCCGGCCTCGAGGTCGCTCTTGGCGTAGACCACCAGCACGTCGGCGTCGGGGCCGTTGGTGATCCACATCTTGGTGCCGTTCAGTACCCAGCGGTCGCCCTTGAAGTCGGCCCGCAGCTTCATGCTGACGACGTCGGAGCCGGCGTTGGGCTCGGACATCGCCAGCGCGCCGACGTACTCGCCCGAGATCAGCTTCGGCAGGTATTTTTGTTTTTGCTCCTCGGTGCCGTTGCGCTTGATCTGGTTGACGCACAGGTTCGAGTGGGCGCCGTACGACAGGCCGATCGAGGCCGAGGCGCGCGAGATTTCCTCCATCGCCACGATGTGGGCCAGATAGCCCATGTTGGCGCCGCCGTATTCCTCGCCGACGGTGATGCCGAGCACGCCCAGCTCGCCCATCTTGCGCCACAGGTCCATCGGGAACTGGTCGCTGCGGTCGATTTCGGCCGCGCGCGGGGCGATCTCGGCGGCGGCGAACTGTTGTACGGCTTCGCGCAGGGCGGCGATGTCTGCGCCGTGGTCGAAGGTCAGGCCTGGGAGATGGAGCATGTCATCCTCGTTGTCTGGTTTGAAGCGTCAATCATACGCTGGAGTGACGTTTACGTAAACGTAAAGTGCGCGCCAATCGCGGCGGCGTCGTCAGGCCGGCTTGGCCTCGCCCTGGGCGGCCAGCAGCCGCTTGCACTCGTCCTCGTGGGCGGTGATCTCGGCCAGCGACATTTCGATATCCTCGCGTTGTTGCTCCAGCGTTTGGCGGTGCTGGGCCAGCACGCCGAGGAAACGGTTCATCTGCGCGCTGGTGTCCTTCGGCGTCTCGTACATGTCGACCAGGCTCTTGATTTCGGACAGCGACAGGCCGAGGCGCTTGCCGCGCAGGGTCAGCTTGAGGCGGGTGCGGTCGCGCGGCGTGTAGACACGGTTGCGGCCGCCGGCGCCCTCGCGCGATGGGCTCAGCAGGCCCTGGTCTTCATAGAAGCGGATGGCGCGCGGGGTGAT
>DATMSN010000133.1:0-1777 GCA_035565375.1 Duganella sp.
CCTCGCCAAAGCCGGCCAGCTGTATGTGGACGAGGGCCAGCCCTACCCGGCCAGCGCCGCCGGACTGCCGGCGATGGTGGCCGGGCTCAAACCGGCGCGCGAAGTCAATCTGCTCGGCGGCGGCTACTGGCTGGTGGCCGAGCTGCGCAACGACAGCCGCCAGTCGGCCTGGGTCATCGATCCGAACGACACGCTGATCGACATGGTCGATATCCAGATCTACGGCGAGGACGGCACCGTGCGCCAGATGCTGACCGGCTACCGCCAGCCGCATTCCTACCTGCTGCATTACGGTAAAGACGTCGATCTGCAGCCCGGCCAGCGCTACCAGGTGCTGATCCGCTTCTCCAGCCCGTACTACGCGCGCACGCCGGTGTTTTCGGTGGTGCCGCGCACCGCCTACCAGCAGCTGGTCGCGCGCGAGAACGTGCTGATCATCGGCTCCATCGGCGCGCTGTTCGCGCTGACCGTGTTCAACTTCTTCATCTACTCGATCACGCGCGACCGCTCCTCGCTCTACTACTCGCTGTACGTGCTGTGCTACGCGATCGCCTGGGGCATGACGTTCCACCTGTCGGCCGACCTGTTCAACTGGCACAACCTGCACTGGCATTACGTGCCGTTCTTCCTGCTGCCGGTGCTGAGCACGCTGTTCTACACCACCTTCCTGCGCCTGAAGGAACATGCGCCGCGCCTGTATAAACTGAGCCGCGTGAACATCGTGCTGCCGCTGCTGACGCTGCCGAGCTGCTTCCTCTTCCTCAGCTACGCCCACACCATCGCCACCATCGTCATCACGATCTGGATGACGATGGCGCTCACCAGCGGCATCGTGGTATGGCGCCGCGGCTACCAGCCGGCGCGCTTCTTCGTGCTCGGCTTCGTCGCGCTGATGGTGCCCGGCCTGCTGATCCTGCCGGCCAACGTCGGCCTGATCCCGGCCATGGTGACCAACGCCCAGCTGTTCACGCTGCTCGGCGGCACGCTCGACGGCGTGCTGCTGGCCTTCGCGCTGGCCGACCAGATCCGGCTGCTGCGCAACACGCTGGAGCAGCGCGTGCAGGAGCGCACCGCGCAGCTGACCGAGGCCAAGGAGCACGCGGAGGTGGTCAGCCGCCACCGCATCGACTTCCTGTCGGCGATGAGCCACGACATCCGCACGCCGCTGGCCGGCGTGATCGGCATGATCAAGTTCGCCATGCGCGACCAGTCGGTGCGCGGACGGACCGAGGAATACCTGCGCATCGGCCTGCAAAACAGCGAATCGCTGCTGGCCATCCTCAACGACATCCTCGATTTTTCCAAGATCGACGCCGGCCGCCTGTCGATCGAGACGGTGGACTTCGACCTGATCGCGCTGATCGACGACGCCCTCGGCATCCTGCAGGGCCAGGCCGACGCCAAGAGCTTGCTGCTGCGCAGCGACCTGGCGCTGGACCTGCCGCGCTACGTGCGCGGCGACCCGACCCGGCTGCGCCAGATCCTGATCAATTTGCTGGGCAACGCCATCAAGTTCACCGACCGCGGCGAAGTGCGGCTCGACGCCTCGGCCATGCAGACCGCCGGCGGCCACGCCAGCGTCTGTTTCGACGTCACCGACACCGGCCCCGGCATCCCGGCCGACACCTTGCCGCGCCTGTTCCAGAAGTTCGAGCAGGCCGACCACTCGACCACGCGCCGCTACGGCGGCACCGGCCTCGGCCTGGCCATCTGCAAGGAACTGGTGGAACTGATGGGCGGCTCGATCGGCGCCGACAGCCGGGTCGGCGCCGGCTCC
>DATMSN010000134.1:0-1627 GCA_035565375.1 Duganella sp.
CGGCGGGCGCGGCCGCCAGCGCGGCGCCCGACAGCGCGACACCGGCGAACATGGTCATCAGTTTGCCGAACAGTGATGTCTGCGTTTTGTACATTCTTGCTTCCCCATGTAGATTTTTGTCAATGGTGTGCGGCCCGAGCAGCCAAAATCCTCAGTTATATCGGGCCAATGCTGTTTTTATCAATGCTATACTAATCAATACATTCCATTCTACCTCTTGGAAGGTGGATTGAAATAACTATACCGAGGGTCTGTCGGTCTCCACGGCAAGCGATGAAATACACGGTGCGCCCCAGCTGCTCTGGCGCCGCGCCAGGTTCTCGTATTGCCCGGGGCCGGCACGCGCTTCTAAAAAAGAATACCCAAGAGTCCGATGAGCAATTTAAAGATTTACAACACGCTGGCGCGTGACAAGCAGACGTTCGTTCCCATGGAAGCTGGCAAGGTCCGCATGTATGTCTGCGGCATGACCATCTATGACTACTGCCACATCGGCCACGCGCGCATGATGATGGCGTTCGACGTCATGTACCGCTGGCTGATGGCCTCCGGCTACGAGGTCACGTACGCCCGCAACATCACCGACATCGACGACAAGATCATCAAGCGGGCGGTGGAAAACGGCGAGACGATCTCGCAGCTGACCAGCCGTTTCACCCGCTACATGGACGAGGACACCGGCGCGCTCGGCATCCTGCCGCCCACCTTGACGCCGCGCGCGACCGAGTACGTGCCGCAGATGCTGGCGCTGATCGAGACGCTTGAAAGCAAGAACCTGGCGTACCAGGGCACCGACGGCGACGTCAACTACGCCGTGCGCAACTTCCCGCACTACGGCCGCCTGTCGGGCAAGTCGCTCGACGACCTGCGCGCCGGCGAGCGCGTCGACATCAACACCGGCAAGCGCGATCCGCTCGACTTCGTGTTGTGGAAGGCGTCCAAGGAATCGGAGCCGGACGAAGTCAAGTGGGACTCCAAGTGGGGCAAGGGCCGTCCGGGCTGGCACATCGAGTGCTCCGCGATGTGCTCGGCGCTGCTGGGCGAACAGTTCGACATCCACGGCGGCGGCGCCGACCTGCAGTTCCCGCACCACGAGAACGAGATCGCCCAATCCGAGGGCGCGTTCGGCCACGCCATGGTCAACTACTGGGTGCACAACGGCTTCGTGCGCGTCGACAACGAAAAGATGTCCAAATCGCTGGGCAACTTCTTCACGATCCGCGACGTGCTGAAAAAATACGACGCCGAGGTGATCCGCTTCTTCATCCTGCGCGCCCACTACCGCAGCCCGCTCAACTACTCGGACGCGCACCTCGACGACGCCCGCGTCGCGCTGACCCGCCTGTACACCGCGCTCGACGGCGTGGAAGCGGACGGCGCCGCGTTGGACTGGCAAGAGCCGCACGCCGCGCGCTTCGCCGAGGCCATGGACGACGACTTCAACACGCCGGTGGCGCTGGCCGTGCTGTTCGACCTGGCCAGCGAACTGAACAAATCGAAAGCGCCGGCCGTGGCGCGCCAGCTCAAGGGGCTGGCCGACGTCATCGGCTTGCTGAACCGCACCTCGCAGCAATTCCTGCAGGCCGCCGTCGGCGACGCCGACAGCGCCGGCGACGCCGCCATCGCG
>DATMSN010000135.1:0-3058 GCA_035565375.1 Duganella sp.
GCCGCGCCCTGCAGCCAGTAGGGCAGCAGTTCCGGTCCGCCGGGGCGCTGGCTGGGCAGGCTGAAAGGGTGGAAGTAGTGGTCGTTGCCCGGCGCGCCGGGCGGGCGCACCCAGTCGGTGAACTTGATGCCTTGCTTGAAGGTGGCGTTGCATTCGCGGATGAAGCGGCCCTCGTCGATGCCGATGGCCGCCAGCGTGCCGCGGATCGACGGGAAGGTGCCCTCGCCGACGCCGATGATGCCGATTTCCTTGGACTCGACCAGGGTGACCCGCACGCTGTCGGCGTCCGCGCCGCAGCCGACCGTGCGCGCCAAAAACGCCGCCGTGAGCCAGCCGGCGGTGCCGCCACCGACGATCAACACCCGCTTGACCCCTGTGTTCGCGACGTTGTGCATGCCGTTTTCTGCTGTCGTTTTCATCTGTTTTCCCGTCTCCGTGCGTAGCGCGTCTTTTTGCTGATTCCTTTGAGAAATATCAACAAAAACAACGTCGATACAATTTTTAAATTGACATCGGTGTTTGGGATTATGTACCATGAAATCGATTTCACAAATAAAGAAAACGATTTCAGAAAACTTGAAATCGATTTCACGCAACATGGAATCGTTTTCCACGATAAATGGCGGCGGCGCTTCTCATAGGCGCCGGTGCGCAAAAGGAGACTTATGAATCACGTACCGCAATCCGGCAAGCGTCTGCTTTCGCCGATCCAGTTGGCAGTCATCGCTTTGTTGGCCGGCACCAGTGTCGCCCACGCCGCGGGCCAGGCCGAGCAGAGCGCGCCGGCCCCCGCCGCCGCCGCCGACAACACCAGCAGCACCATTACGGAGGTGTATGTTACCGCTACCAAGCGCACCACCTCGCTGCAGAAAACGCCGGTCGCCGTCACCGCGCTGAACGCCGCCGCGTTGGACGACAACCATGTGCAAACGATCCAGGACGTGGTCAACCTGGTGCCAGGCTTCTCGGCCACCGGCCAGGGCGACCACGGCGTCATCACCATGACCCTGCGCGGCATCGGCAACGACAGCGCCAAGACCGAATACGCCGACCCGGAAGTGGCCACCTTCGTCGACGGCATCTACTCGCCGCGTCCCGAGGGCGCCACCGCGCTGCTGTTCGACCTGGACGCGATCGAAGTGCTGCGCGGCCCGCAAGGCACGCTGTGGGGCCGTAACTCGACCGTCGGCGCGGTCAACATGCAGACAGTGAAGCCGGAGATCGGCAGCACCGCCGGCTTCTTCGAAGGCGGCTACGGCAACTATGCCCGCATGGGCGCGCGCGGCGCGGTCAACATCCCGATCAACGACCAGATGGCGATGCGGGTGGCGTTCGTGCACGAGCAGCACGACGGCTACATCGATTACCAAGGTCCGCAGGACGTCTCGCTGGCCGACCAGCGCGCCGCCGCCGCGCCGGTGATCGCCGCCTGGAACGCCGCCCATCCGGGCAACCCGATCGCCTTCCAGCCGATCAACAATAACAACTACGTGCGTAACGGCCAGAAGTACAGCGCCCAGGACCAGAGCGCGGCGCGCGTCAGCTTCCTGTGGCAGCCCAGCGCCCAGTTGAAGTGGAACGTCGCGTACGAGCACTACGCCGACCGCGGCACGCCGAGCATGAACCTGCTGCAGCAGCAGCGCGCCGGCCAGCCTTTCTGGTCCGCGCTGGTGGACGTGGCGCCGAACGTCGTGCGCGATTCGAACTCGGTGCGCAGCCGCGTCGACTACGAAATCAACAAGGACATCAGCCTCGCCTACATCGCCGGCTACTCGCGCTTCAACGGCTCGTCGACCTATGATCAAGACGGCGGCGCGCGTCCGGCCACCAGCTTCACCACCGGCGGCAAGTACCAGGCCAACAACACCGTCTGGTCCAAGTACAAGAACTACAGCCATGAAGTGGAAATCCAATCGACCGGCAAGCGCGAGGTCGACTGGCTGCTCGGCCTGTACTACGCCAATGAAAACAACGGCATCCGCTTCGACATCCCGATCATGAACGGCACCCAGCAGGGCACCGTCGACTGGCAGGGTTCCTTTATCCAGCCGAAGGAAACGGTCGACTCGAAAGCCGTCTTCGGCCAGACCACGTGGAACGTCGGCGACAGCCTGCACCTGACCGGCGGCCTGCGTTACACCTCGGACGAGCGCAAGAACATCGGCGGCACCAACAACGGCTGGAGCGATCTGACCGCGCCGCAGATTCCCGTCAATCCGTCGATGAATCCGCTGGCGCCAGGATCGGGCTTCTCGACCTACCAGCGCAACGACGGCAAGTTCACCGACAACAAGCTGACCGGTTTGCTGCGCCTGAACTACGACATCGACAAGAACAACATGGTCTACGCCAGCGTGGCGACCGGCTACAAGTCGGGCGGCCTGCAGGATGGCGGCGTGCCTTACGGCTCGGAGTCGCTGACCAACTTCGAAGTCGGCTCGAAGAGCACCTTCCTCGGTGGCGCGGTGCGCATGAACAACGCGGCCTACTACTCGAAGTTCAAGGACTTCCAGTTCAGCGCGCCGATCACCAATCCCGACGGCACGCGCGGCCTGGCGACCAGCAACGCCGAAGGCGCCAAGATCTGGGGCCTGGAGACCGAGATCGCCGCCAAGATCACGCCGGTTGACCGGGTGCAGTTCACCGCCGCCTACACCAGCGCCAAGCTGAAAAAACTGATCGGCGGCAGTAACGACTACGTGCTGCCGGCTTGCCCGGTGGCCGGCATCAGCACCTGCCTGGACGTGACCGGCAACACCATGCCGCACTCGCCGAAGTTCAGCGCGCAAGCGATGTACCAGCACAGCTTCCAGCTGTCGGGCGGCACGCTGATCCCGCGCATCAGCGCGCATTACGAAACGGCCAGCTGGCTGAGCGTGTTCAATCTGGGCGAACCGGATCGTCAGAAGGCCTACACCCGTACCGACCTGGGTCTGCGCTTCGACGCCGATTCGAAGTGGTACTTCGACGCCTTCGTCCGCAACGCCGAGGACAAGAACATCAAGACCAGCGCGATGAACGCCAACGGCCCGTGGCAGGCGCAGTATCTGCCGCCGCG
>DATMSN010000136.1:0-3617 GCA_035565375.1 Duganella sp.
CGGCGGTTACGGCCTCGGCGTCATCATTCCGCAGTTCAAAAACTGCCAGCACAGCAAGCTGGTCGCGCTGGTCAGCGGCGATCCGGCCAAGGCCAAGCGCGTGGCGGCCGAGTACGGCGTGCCGGAGACCGGCATCTACGATTACAAGAGCTACGACAAGCTGAAGGACAATCCCGACGTCGACGTCATCTATATCTGCCTGCCGGTTTTCATGCATCTGGAATATACGGTCCGTGGCGCCGCCGCCGGCAAACACATCTTGTGCGAGAAGCCGATGGCCTTGTCCTCCGCCGAGTGCGAGACGATGATCGCCGCCTGCAAGAAGGCCGGGAAGAAATTGATGATCGGCTATCGCTGCCACTTCGAGCCCTACAATCTGGAGGCGATTCGCCGCGCCCGCGCCGGCGAGATCGGCAAGCTGCGCTATTTCCGCTCCGAGCATGGTTTCACGGCGGGCGGGTCGTCGTCGTGGCGCTTGAAGAAGGCGATGTCGGGCGGCGGTTCGTTGATGGACATCGGTATTTATGCGCTGCAAGCGGCGCGTTACATGACCGGCGAGGAACCGGTCGCCGTGTACGCCAAGGAGACCACGGACCGCTCCGATCCGCGCTTCCGCGAGGTCGAGGACATGATCGAGTTCCAGCTGGAGTTTCCTTCCGGCGTCATCGGTTCGTGCATGTCGATGTACAGCGCCAACCAGAACCATATCTTGCTGATGGGCGACAAGGGGCGTATCGAGCTGGAGCCTGGTACGTCGTATGCCGGTCAGCGCTTGTGGGTGGGCAACGGCCGCGGCAACGAGATCACGCCGCCGCCGGGCCCTGGCGCGACGCAGTGGGCGGGGCAGCTCGATCATATGTCGAAGTGTGTGATCGACAATCGCGAGCCCATCGTGCCGGGGGAGGAGGGGTTGCGCGATATGCGCATCATCGAGGCGATTTATAAGTCGGCCCGCGAGCAGAAGCGGATTGTGTTGTAGGCGGGGCGCCGTTGGCGAAGCGTGAGCCGCTGGCGGAGCTGTGGCCGATTACGCTGCGCTAATCCGCCCTACGTGGTTTAGAGTGTTTCAACAGATCCGGGCCGGCTTCCTCGGCGATCTTGATGTCCAGCATCGAGATCACGAGGTCGGCCTCGGTCAGCAGTTCTTTCAGCGGAAAGCCATCCTCCATGGCGGTCACGGCGCCGGCCGTGACCTTTTCCACGATGTCGGCGCCGGGCGGCGTGTGCGGCATGAAGGCGAATTGCGGGAAGCGGGTTTTGCCGTGCTCGGCGATCTCGCTGAGCGTCCTGGGCGCCGCGCGCAGTAGCCCGTTGCGCACGTGGTGTTGACGCGCTTCGTCGCGTTGCTTGAGCAGCGCGGTCAGCCGCACGATTTCCTCCGTTAAACGATCCGACTCCGCCTGCTGATGGCTCAGCTCGTCATCGCTGAGCGCTTCTTCCCACTGCGTCAGTTTCAGCAGGCCGCGCTTGTGCAGCGTCTGCCGTTGCAGGTCGATCTCGATGGCGGCGGCGCGGCTCTGGTGCGAATCGAGGTCCTGCGCGATGCTGGCGTCGCCGTTGGCGCGGTGCCATTTGTCGCCGAAGTTGAACACCAGGCCGTCAAAATAAAAGTACATCGGCAAGCCGTTCGCCGGGGCGTATTCAAGAACTTGCTTGGTCGTCATATTCCAGCGGGCAGCCAGTTCCGCCAAGGTCAGGGTCAGGGGTTCGATCGTGGGCATGATGGGCGGTCAAATCGTCAAATATTGGGCGTCATTTTCTCACAGTCGCTTGCATCCCGCGTCCATTTGTTGTGCCGGCGATTACGTTTTTGACGTTTTGACCTGCTGTTTTTTCCCAGCAAGGCTATTGTTGGCAAAGTCATTGCTATACTTTCCTGCGAGACAGCGCTCGACTGTCCACAGCCAGGAGACGATATGCCGGACAGAAGGTTAAGGAAGATAGTGATCGTGGGTGGCGGCACCGCCGGATGGATGGCGGCCGCGCCCCTGGCCCAGCGGCTGGGCAAGGGCTGCGAGATCGTGCTGATCGAGTCGCCCGACATCGCCACCGTCGGGGTCGGCGAGGCGACCCTGCCGACCATCCGCTATTTCAACGCCTCGCTGGGCCTGGACCACGCCGAATTCCTCCGCAAAACCCAGGCCTCGTTCAAGCTGGGGATCGAATTCAAGGATTGGGGCTATATTGGCAACCGTTTCTTCCACGGCTTCGGCGATTTCGGGCCGAAGATAGGGGGGCTTTCGCCCCATATGCACTGGCTGCATCTGGCGCGCGTCGACAAGAACATCCCATCGTATGAGAACTGGTCGATATCGACGGTGATGGCGCGCAACCACCGCTTCGCGCCGGCGAACCCCGACGATCCGTATTCCTATGGCTTCCATTTCGACGCCGCCCTCTACGCGATCCATCTGCGCGAGTACGCCATCGAGCGCGGCGTGACGCGCATCGAGGCGACCATCAACGACGTCGAGCTCAGGCCGGAGGACGGCTTCATCGCCGCCGTGAAGTTGAAGGACGGCCGCCGCATCGATGGCGATTTTTTCATCGATTGCTCGGGCTTCCGCGGCTTGCTGATCGAGGGCGCGCTCAAGGCCGGTTATGACGATTGGAGCGACCAACTGCCGTGCAATAGCGCGCTGGCGATGCTGTGCGCCAAGGCCGAGAAGCTGGAGCCGTTCACCACCGCCACCGCCAAGGCCGCCGGCTGGCAGTGGCGCATTCCGTTGCAGCACCGTACCGGCAACGGCCATGTCTACAGCAACGCCTTCACCACCGACGACGAGGCGGCCCGCGTGCTGCTGGACGGCCTCGACGGCGCGCCGCTCGACGAGCCCCGGCAACTGCGCTTCGTGACCGGGCGCCGCCGCAAATCGTGGATCAAAAACTGCGTGGCGCTCGGCCTGGCGGCCGGCTTCATCGAGCCGCTGGAGTCGACCAGCATCAACCTGATCGAGAACGCGGTGGGCAAGTTGATCGAGTGTTTCCCCGATCGCGATTTCCTTCCCGAATCGACCGCCGAGTTCAACCGCTACATGGCCTATCGCTACGAGTCCGTGCGCGACTTCATCATCATGCATTACAAGTTGACCCAGCGCACCGATACCGAGTTCTGGCGTTACTGCGCCAACATGCCGATCCCGGACAGCGTGAACCACCAGATCGAGCTGTTCCGCGAAACCGGCAGGGTGGTCATCTACGATCAGGATGGTTTCGGCGATCCGTCGTTCATCTCGATGTTGCTGGGGCTGGGCGTGGTGCCGAAGGTCGAAGATCCGTTTGTCGCCGCGATGGACAGGGATTCCTTGCAAGCCCACATGGCGCAAGTGCGCGCGGGCATCATTCAAAAGGTGGCCGCCATGCCGTACGTCGCCGATTACCTCGCGCGCGCCGTCGCCAGGTAAAGCCGGCCGATGTTCAGCCCAGCCGCTTGCGCATGAAGATGGTCGCCTGCGGATTGTCGTTGTAGCGTTCGCAGCGTTCGTAACCGAGCCGGTCGTACAGCCGGATCGCCGCATACAGGTCGTCCTTGGTGTCGAGATACACGGCGCTGTGGCCGGCCTCGGCCGCGTGGTCCTCCAGCGCCCGCATCAGCGCCTGCGACAGGCCGCGCCCAG
>DATMSN010000137.1:0-1574 GCA_035565375.1 Duganella sp.
CCGGCGCCCATCGCCCTTCGCGCAGCGCCAGGCCGTGCAGCGCGCGCGCTTGCAACTACCGGACTTTCCAACCACGACCATCGGCTCGTTCCCGCAAACGCCGGCCATCCGCGCCGCCCGCGCCGGCTTCAAGCGCGGCGAACTCGGCGCCGCCGACTACGAGCGCAAAATGCGCGACGAGATCGCCCACGCGGTGCGCCGGCAAGAGGAGCTGGGGCTTGACGTGCTGGTGCACGGCGAGGCCGAGCGCAACGACATGGTCGAATATTTCGGCGAGCAACTGGACGGCTTCGCCTTCACGCGGCTGGGCTGGGTGCAGTCGTACGGTTCGCGCTGCGTCAAGCCGCCCATCATCTACGGCGACGTCAGCCGTCCGAAGCCGATGACGGTGGACTGGACGGTCCACGCGCAAAGCCTGACCGGCAAGCCGATGAAGGGCATGCTGACGGGGCCGATCACGATCTTGCAATGGTCGTTCGTCCGCGACGACCAGCCGCGTGCGCAAACCGCGCTGCACATCGCGCTGGCGATCCGCGACGAGGTGGCCGATCTGCAGCGGGCCGGCATCGGCATCATCCAGATCGACGAGCCGGCCGTGCGCGAAGGCTTGCCGCTGCGCCGCGGCCGCTGGGACGCCTACCTGGACTGGGCCACGCGCGCGTTCCGCGTCTCGGCCGGCGCGGCGGCGGACGGCACGCAGATCCACACCCACATGTGCTATGCCGAGTTCAACGACATCCTGCCGCAGATCGCCGCGATGGACGCGGACGTGATCACGATCGAGACCAGCCGCTCGGACATGGAGCTGCTCAACGGCTTCGGCCGGTTCCGCTATCCGAACGAGATCGGGCCGGGCGTGTACGACATCCACTCGCCGCGCGTGCCGGCGCAGGCGGAGATGGTGCGGCTGCTGCGCAAGGCCAGCGCGGTGATTCCGGCCGGCAATCTCTGGGTGAATCCGGATTGCGGCTTGAAGACCCGCGGCTGGCCGGAAACGGAAACGGCGCTGCGCAACATGGTGGCGGCCGCGCATCAATTGCGCGCGGAGCAGGCGATTTATTGACCCGTGCCTTCAGTCCGGCGTCACGTTGACGCCGGCGGTGAACCCGGTACGGCGGGGTCGTACCCGGTCGGGTACGACCCCGGACCCGGCCGCTTCGCGGGTTGAAATCCCGCATTTTTACTGGCCCAGTACGCTGTGCGCCCTCCCCATCCGCCGTTTTCCACAGTAGAATGCTCGTGCCTGCGCATGCGCGCGAGGTTAACCTCTCATACTGTCGCCCATGTCCAAGAGCCTGTTTCAAAAGCCCATCGAAATCAAGATTTCCACCGTCGTCGCCGTCTCCGCCATCCTGGCGACCGCCGACAGCATCGCTCTCGACGCCGCGCTGGCCGAAATGACCGGCGGCACCACCGACTTTTTTGAAGACGACCTGGCCGTGATCGACGTCGCCGCGCTGCCGGCCGGCGGCGATCCGGTCGACTGGGCCGGCATCATCGCCCTGCTGAAGAAATACCGCCTGAACCCGGTCGCCGTGCGCAACGCGCCGCCGGCCATGGCCGCCGCCATCGCC
>DATMSN010000138.1:0-4468 GCA_035565375.1 Duganella sp.
CGAGCCGGCGATCGAAAACGTGCGGGCGCTGGTGGCGGCGTCGAAGCCGGGGCCGTCCATCATCGCGTCGAGCATCTGCAGCGTGGCCTTGAGCGGCCCGCGCATCGCCTCGGCCCGCTGCGTGGGCAGGAAGCGTTGGCCCTCGCGGATCAGCAGCGGATCGTCGAACTGGATGCGCAGTTGGGCCAACTGGCGGCTGAGGGCCGACTGCGTTAGCCCGAGCATGGTCGCCGCCTGTGTCAGGTTGCGGGTTTCCAGCAGCGCGTCGAGCGAGCGCAGCAAATTCAAATTCGGCGGCTGCGGCGGCATGGGGTCCTTTATCAAAGTGGCGATGGGCTGGATGAGCTACACTAATGCAACTTTTTCGATTGTAGACGATGCACAAACTCCTCCCGCTTCTGATCGCCCTGACGGCTGGCGCCGGCCACGCCGCCGCCGCCGAAAACTGCGGCGCCTTCAAACGGCTCGACGTCGCCACGCCGCCGGGCTTTTGCGCCGCCGTCCTGGCGGACGGTTTCAAATTCCCGCGCGGCATACAGCCTTTGCCCAACGGCGACCTGGTGGTGGTCGACATGCGCGGCTGGGAGCCCGGGCGCGGCAGCATCTGGCTGCTCAAGGCGATGGATGGCCGCTACGAAAGGACGCGGTTGCTCAAGGGCCTGGACCGGCCGAACGGCATCACGCTGGGACCGGACGGCTTGCTGTACGTCGGCGTCGTCAAACGCATCATCCGCTTCGACCCGCGCAACCCGCAGGCGACGCTGAAAGACGTCATCGGCGGCGACTCGGGCGTCGCGCCGCTGCCGGGCATGGGCCGTCATCTGCTGAGGACGATGCGTTTCGACGCCCAAGGCGACATGTACGTCAACATCGGCTCGGCCACCGATCACTGCGAGGGGGCGAACAACGCGCCGCCGGCCGCCGCCAAGCCGTGCGCCGAGGCCGAAGGTCCGGCGGCGCTGGGCGTGATACGCAAATACAAGATGCAGTGGCCCCAGGGCAGGGTGCTTGGCTCGGAGGTGTACGCGTCCGGCCTGCGCAACTCGCAGGCGCTGGCGTTTCATCCGGCGACCGGCGCGCTGTGGCAAGCGGACAATGGCCGCGACGCGATACAGGCGGCCATGCCCAAGCTGGCCAACGACAACGACTTGCCGCACGATGAGCTCAACCTCGTGCAGCACGGCGCCAACTATGGCTGGCCCTACTGCTACGACGACAACCGCGCCAGTCCGGAATATCCGGCCGCCGTCTGTGCGGCCTATCGGGCGCCGCTGCGCCTGCTGCCGGCGCATGCCGCGCCGCTGGGCATGACGTTTTACACAGGCGCGCGGCTTCCGGCGCTCTACAAGAACAGCCTGATCATCGGCTATCACGGCTACCGCGAACATGGCCATCGGCTGATGGCGCTGCTCGCGGACCGCAACGGCGCGCCGCTGGGCAAGGCGGTCGAGCTGATCGGCGATTGGGGGCACAAGGGCAAGCAGGGCATGGGCGCCCCGGTCGACGTCAAGCAGGGCGCCGACGGCAATATCTATCTGGTCGAGGACCGCACCGGCCGCATCGTGCGGCTGCAATATGATCGCTAAGGTCGGAGGCGGGTCCCCCTGGGCGACGCGAGGCGGCTGCCACTAATAAGCGGCCATCGGAATCACGTAGGGCGGATTAGCGCAGCGTAATCGGCCATGCGTGCTCCGTCGGCGGCTCATAAATGGCCGATTACGGCGTTCCGCCTCTCAAGGCCTACCGGCCAGGCAGGCCGCCTCTTCGATGGGCCCCGGGGCGGTTAGCGGGCCTACGCGGCATTACCCTCATGCCACTACGCCAGCCGTCTCGTTCGGACAAGCTGAAGACGTTCCTGAGCAAACTAAGCGTCAAGCGGGAAGACGGAAGGGAGGCCATGCGCCTCCCTTCATTTTGGCCAGATGGTGCACCGCAGTAGGTCATGCTATATTGATAATTTTCGCCATATAAACTCGTCAGGTCTTACAGAGTTATGCCCGGATCGGCGTGTGCAAGACCCCGAATTCCTAAGGAGCTTTCATGATCGAAATCATTAAGGCAATCATTGAGCCAATTGCCAAGGCCATCTCCGTTCCAGAGCTGCTCAAGAGCCACAAGGACAAGAAAGCTCATGAGATCGGAACCGAATTGTTCATCATGTACGCATCCTTGAACGAAATTCTGGTCGTTGGTCGAAGCATAGTCTCTGAACTCGAAAGCGGCACCGAATGGATGAGCCGGAAGCTCAAAGAAGGGAAGCCCGACGAATGTCTCTACACAAATCTTGAGTTCTTACTGAGTCAGCAAAGCTCAAACATATTGAAACTTGTGGCGTCGGTAAAGCGCCTTGGGCTTGAGTTGCAAGTGATTGCACCTGATGTTTACGTTCGGCTTGCCCCACTACTGCATGGAAAGCTCAATGCTGTTGCATGCCTGCTGGATAGCATAAATAGAAAATATTCCAAACCCAAACTTGTTTCCACCGACATTGAATCCATCGAGCACATACTGGCGGTTGGCGATGAGTGTTCCGCTGCTCTTACATCTTATAAACCGCACGAAACAGAGTCCATGGCTCATGCCGTAGCCGATCACGTGATTTACCAGGAACGGAACGTGTTCGAGCAGCTTATTCGGCAAGAAGAAATCGAGGACGTTGGCAGCATTCCCGCCCATCAATATCCAGTTATTCGCGCCTATTTGGATATGCGCAAGCCGTCCGCAACTCTTGATGACATCGAGGCCCTGCTGCTTGTATTTCGGAAATCACTAGAGGCGAACTTTTCCCTGCGTGATATTTTGTTGAAAGTTGGCGATCATCGCGCAAGCCTAAGTCGCCCCTACATGGGCTTTTAGCGGGTGGGTTCTAACCCTTATCCACCAAATCCTGGATCTTATTTCTGTTTCCACGGGGTCTGGCCGGCCGCGCTGGCCTTGGCGAACACCTGCTGTTCGTAGTCGAGGTAGGCGCGCAGCATCGGGCGGTAGGTCGATTCGGCGATTTGTGGCGACAGTCCGTTTTGCTGGGCCAGCGTCATCGCCTTTTGCACGACCGCCTCGGCGCGCGCCGGCACTTCCACATGGGTGGGATCGGCCTTGAATCGGGCCGCCTCGTGGACATAGCGGCCGCGTTCGGCCATCAGGCGCACGATGTCGTGGTCGATGCGGTCGATATTCGCGCGCACCTCGTCGATCGATTGGCAGCAGGCGCCGTTGTCGACGGTCGGGCTGCCCCAGGGGGCCGGCTTGACCGCCGCCGGCTCTTGCGCGTGGGCTGACGCGGCGCCCAGGAGGAAAACAGTCAGAAGGGATATACGCATGAACGCTCCGGTTGATATGGCGATGGGCGCGATTCTACCGTTTTTCCCGGGCGGGGTCACGAGCGGGGTCATACACGAGCGGGGTCAGGTCCACCATTGCTACACGGGCTCTTCCGTAAAGGCGGTCTACGGTCGGGTTCGTGTAGAAATGGTGGACCTGACCCCGGAGTTTATTGCATGAACCAGCCGTGGCTGACCACCAGCGATTGGCCCGTCAGCGCGTTCGACGGGAAGCTGGCGAACAGCAGCGCCACTTCGGCCACGTCTTCCACCGTCGTGAACTTGCCGTCGACCGTGTCGGCCAGCATGACCTTCTTGATGACGTCGTCCTCGGAGATGCCCAGCGTTTTGGCTTGCTCGGGAATTTGCTTGTCCACCAGCGGCGTGCGCACGAAGCCGGGACAGATGACGTTGGCCCGCACGCCGTGCTCGGCGCCTTCCTTCGATACCGCCTTGGCCAGGCCGATCAGCCCGTGCTTGGCCGTGACGTAGGCCGATTTGAGCTTCGACGCTTCCTTCGAGTGCACCGAGCCCATGTAGATGACGCTGCCGCTGCCGGCCTTGTACATGTGCGGCAGGCAGGCCTTGGTGGTGAGGAAGGCGCCGTCGAGGTGGATCGACAGCAGCTTTTTCCATTCGTCGTACGGGAACTCTTCGACCGGGTGGATGATCTGGATGCCGGCGTTGCTAACAAGCACGTCGATTTGGCCCCAGGTGTCGACCACGGCGGCGATGCCGGCGTTGACCTGCGCTTCGTCGGTGACGTTCATGGCCACGCCCATGGCCTGGCCGCCGGCGGCCTTGATCTCGTTGGCGGTGGCCTGGGCGGCTTCGAGGTTGAGGTCGGCGATGACGATCTTGCCGCCCTCGCGCGCGTAGACCAGGGCGATTTCCTTGCCGATGCCACTGGCGGCGCCGGTGACGACGCAGACTTTGTCTTTCAGTTTCATGTGCGGACTCCTTGGGGTTGAGGGTGTGGACGAGACATTACACTCCTTTGCGGTACCACGTGTCGATGCTCCAACGTACAGTGCCTGACCTGGCTGAAGGGAGGGTTAACGCGCGCGGCGATCCGTTCCCCGTGGCAGCGCGACCCGTACCAAGGCGCCACCGCCGTCGACGCCGCCGATCTCCAGCGCCGCGCCCAC
>DATMSN010000139.1:0-6350 GCA_035565375.1 Duganella sp.
GCGGCCGGAGCCGCTGTCGGAACCCCTGGCGCCGTCGGCGGCCGGCACTTCGATGACGAAGTCCGCGCCGTCGCCGGCGCCGATGGCCTCGGCCGACACCGACTCGATCACCAGCGGCTGGCCTTCCATGACGAAGCCGAACCGGCCACGGTACAGCAGCGCGAACGATGCCGCCATGTCCTCCACCCCGGCCAGCGCGATGACGAAGGCCGAATCGCTGTCCTGGTACTTGAGGCGTGCGCACAGTTCGACGCGGATATCGTCCGCCGGCACCTGCTGCGCCAGCAGATCGCCGTGCGCCTGGCGCGCCAGTTCGTCCAGTTGCGGCTGCAATGCCTCCAGCGTGGCCGCCGTCAGCGGCCGCTCGACCGCGCCCTCGCGCATGGCGCGGATGTCGGCCAGGCCCATGCCGAAGGCCGACAGCACGCCGGCGAACGGATGGATGGCGATCTTGGTCATGCCCAGCACGTCGGCCACGCGGCAGGCGTGCTGGCCGCCGGCGCCGCCGAAACAGCACATGGCGTAGCGGCTCACGTCATAGCCGCGCTCCACCGAGATCGACTTGATCGCCTGCGCCATGTTGTCGACGGCGACGGCGAGGAAGCCGTCGGCGACGGCCGACGGCGACAGGCAGGTGCCGGTTTCGCGCTCGATCCTCGCCGCCAGTTCGCCGAAGGCGCGCACCACCACGTCGCGGTCCAGCGGCAGGTCGCCGTTGGGACCGAACACGCGCGGGAAATGCTCCGGCTGGATGCGGCCGAGCATGACGTTACAGTCGGTGACGGTCAGCGGGCCGCCCTTGCGGTAGCTGGCCGGCCCGGGGTTGGCGCCCGCCGATTCCGGCCCCACCTTGAAGCGGCCGTTCTCGAAGCTGCAGATCGAACCGCCGCCGGCGGCCACGGTATGGATATGCATCATCGGCGCGCGCACCCGCACGCCGGCCACCACGGTCTCGAACACGCGCTCGTAGGCGCCGTCGTAGTGGGCGACGTCGGTCGAGGTGCCGCCCATGTCGAAGCCGATCACCTGTTTCAGGCCGATCGCCTCGCAGCTCTTGACGGCGCCCACGATGCCGCCGGCGGGGCCGGACAGGATCGCGTCCTTGCCCTGGAAGCGGCCGGCGTCGGTCAGCCCGCCGTTCGATTGCATGAACATGATGCGGGTGTCGCCACCATCAGCTCCAACATCGGCCGACACCCGCGACACGTAGTCGCGCAGCACCGGCGACAGGTAGGCGTCGACCACCGTGGTGTCGCCACGGCCGACGATCTTCATCAGGGGGCTGACCTGGTGGCTGACCGAGATCTGCGTGAAGCCCGCCTCCTCGGCCAGCGCCCGCAGGCGCAGCTCGTGCCGCGGATAGCGGTAGGCGTGCATCAGCACGATCGCGATGGCGTCGATGCCGCGCTCCCGCAGGCCGGCGAACTGCCGGCGCAGCAGCGCCTCGTCCGGGGCGCGCAGCACCTCGCCGTGCGCGCCGATACGCTCATCGATCTCGATGACTTCCTCGTAGATCAAATCCGGCAGCTTGATATGCATGGCGAAGATGTCGGGCCGGTCCTGGTAACCGATGCGCAGCTGGTCGGCGAAGCCGCGCGTGATCGCCAGCGCGGTGCGCGCGCCTTTGCGCTCCAGCAGCGCGTTGGTGGCGACGGTGGTGCCCATCTTGATCACTTCGATTTGTTCGGCCGGCAGCGGGTCGCCGGTCTTCAGTCCCAGCATGTCGCGCACGCCCTGGGTGACGGCGTCGTCGTAGCGCTCCGGGTAATCCGACAGCAGCTTGTGCGTCACCAGCTTGCCGTCCGGGCGGCGGGCGACGATGTCGGTGAAGGTGCCGCCGCGGTCGACCCAGAATTGCCAGCGCGGTTGTTGGGCGGAGATATCGTTTTTCATGTTGATGCCTATGATCTTGTGTACTGTGAAATCAGGATTCGAGTTTTTTGCCGGCGGTTTCGGGCAATGTCAGCGCCGCCAGGATCATCACGCCGTACGCCGTGCCGGCGAAGACGCCGATCGCCTCGCCCAGCGCCATCGACTGGCTGCTCAAGCCGATCATCAGCGGGAACAGCGAGCCGATGGCGCGGCCCATGTTGTAGCTGAAGCCCTGGCCGGAGCCGCGCATCGACGTCGGGAACAACTCGGTCAGGAAGGCGCCCATGCCGCTGAAGACGCCCGACACGCAGAAGCCGAGCGGGAAGCCGAGGAACAGCATCACGCTGTCGTTGACCGGCAGCCGGGTGTAGGCCAGCGCGATGCACATCGACCCGCCGGCGAACAGGATGAAATTCTTCTTGCGGCCCAGGTAGTCGGTCAGGAAGGCGCTGACGATGTAGCCGACATACGAGCCGACGATCACCATCGCCAGATAGCCGCCGGTGCCCAGCACCGTCAGGTGCCGTTCGGTCTTGAGGAAGGTCGGCAGCCAGGTGGTGATGGCGTAGTAGCCGCCCTGGGCGCCGGTGGTCAGCAGCACGGCGCGCAGCGTCACGCTGAGCATCTTCGGCGCGAAGATGGCGGTGAACTGGACGCGGTCCTCCTTGGCCATCACCTTGTTTTGTTCGGCGATGAAGACTTCCGGTTCGTCGACGAAGCGGCGGATGAAGATCACGAACAGCGCCGGCAGTATCCCCAGCAGGAACAGCGAACGCCATGCCCACTCGGGCGGCAGCAAGGTGAACATCAACGCGTACAGCAGCGCCGACACGCCCCAGCCGAGCGCCCATCCCGCCTGCACCATGCCGACCGCCTTGCCACGGTCCTTGGCGCGTATCACCTCGCCGATCAGGATGGCGCCGGCGGTCCACTCGCCGCCCATGCCAAAGCCCATCAGGCCGCGCGCCCACAACAGCTGCTGGAAGTTCTGCGCCAGGCCGCACAACACGGTGAAGAAGGCGAACCACAGGATGGTGATCTGCAGCGTCTTGACGCGGCCGATACGGTCGGACATGATGCCGGCGATCCAGCCTCCGAGGGCGGAGGTCAGCAACGTGACGGTGCCGATCAAGCCGGCGTCGCCCTTGGACAGGCCCCAGCTGGCGATCAGGGTCGGAATCACGAAGCTGAGGAACTGCGTGTCCATCGCGTCGAGCGCGTAACCGATCTTGCAGCTCCAGAAGGTGCGGCGCTCCTTGCCGGTCAATGCGTGGAACCAGGCGAAGTATCCCTCCGGCTGCCCGGCGCTTGCTACTTTTGTGTTCATCGTGCTCTCCTTTTTTAGAGGCGGCACTCCCCCGGCGGGCGCGCAAGCGGGTCCGCTGTCGAGGTGCCGCCATGTTGTTTAAATCAGAATGCGGCCAGCGCGGCGTTGCGGATGTCCGTCACCAGCATGTAGCCCGGCTGGTGGGTGATCACCAGCGGCAGGCGCGCGTGGCGTATGGCTTCCTGCGGCGTGACGCCGCAGGCCCAGAAGACCGGGATCTCGTCCGGCATGACCTCGACCGCGTCGCCGTAGTCGGGAAGATCGAGGTTGGCGATGCCGATCAGCGACGGGTCGCCCAGATGCACCGGGGCGCCGTGGACGGCAGGAAAACGGCTGGTGATCTGGATCGCGCGGATGGCGTCGGCCGCCTTCATCGGCCGCATCGACACCACCATCTCGCCGCCGAACGGACCGGCGCGGTGGTTGGCGATGTTGGTGCGGTACATGGCGACGTTGCGGCGCTGCTCGATGTGGCGCAACCGGATGCCGGCGTCGATCAGCATCTGCTCGAACGAGAACGAACAGCCGATCGCGAACACCACCAGGTCGTCGCGCCAGATGTCGTGCAGCGCCGACGCTTGCGCCGCCAGCACGCCGTCGCGGTAGACGTTGTAGCCGGGCGTGTCGCTGCGCAGGTCCATGTCGGCGCCGAGGCTGGCCACATTCCATCGCCCCGGTTCGCCGACCGCCAGCAGCGGACAGGCGCGCTGGTTGCGCTGGCAGAAAAGCAGGAAGGCGTCGGCGTACATGTGCGGCAGGATCACCAGATTGGCCTGCGCGTACTCGCCGCAATAGCCAGCCGTCGGCAGCCGGAATTCGCCGCTACGGACCTTGTGCCTGAGTTCAAGTGGGGTCATGGTCGTTTCGCTCATGGTGATGTGAAAACTGCATGAGTTCAGAATAAACTTGAATACCGCATCATGCTATCTAGTTATTTTTGCTGTGGCTGTATAGTTTTTCTTATCGCCGTGCGCTATCCCGGTGCATGCGGTTAAGGTATTCTTGTTCCATGAACACCCGCTTCCTTGAAACCTTCGTCACCCTGGCGCAGCTGCGCAGCTTCCGCGCCACGGCCCGCGCGCTGCACGCGACGCCGGCGGCGATCTCGCTGCGCATCAAGTCGCTGGAGGAGGAATTGCAGACGGAGCTGGTCGACCGGAGCTGCAAGGACTTCCGCCTGACGGCCAACGCCGAGTACCTGCTGGGCCACGCCAAGGCGGTGGTCGACGCCACCCGCAGGCTGCAGGCGGCCGCGCACAAAGATAGTGCGGTGCGCGGCCGCCTGCGCCTCGGCGTGATCGAATCGGTGGTGCACAGCTGGCTGGCGCAGTACATCCGCCAGCTCAATGTGTTGTATCCGGAGCTCGAAATCGATCTGGCGGTCGACATCAGCAATGTGCTGGAGCGGCGCCTGCGGGCGCGCGAGCTCGATCTGGTGATCCAGGTCGAGGGCGTGGAGAGCAGCGACATCGTCTCGGAGGCGCTGGCGGTCTATCCGCTGCACTGGATCGCGCGCCGCGGCCTGCTCGACCCGCGCAAGGAAGGCTTGAACCAGCGGCTGCTGCAGCTGCCGCTGCTGACATTCGGACGCGGCACCGCGCCGCAGCGCGCGGTCGAGGAAATCGTCAGCAAGATGGCCAACCTGGCGATGGTCCCGCTGGAGCAGACCCGCATCACCTGTTCGCCGTCGGTGGCGGCGATCGTCCAGCTGGTCAAGGACGGCTATGGCGTGGCGGCGATCCCCAGCCTGTTCGTGGTCGCCTCGCTCGAGAGCGGCGAGTTCATCGAACTGCCGGTGCAGCCGGAGCCGCCGTCGATCATCGTCTCGCTGTGCTTCCATTCCAACGCCGAGATGCTGGTGCACGCGGCGGCCAACGCCGCCCGCCACGCCTGCGCCACCTACTGCGCGCAGATCGACCCGCGCTATATCAAATCGCTGGGCTAACGTCACCCGCGCTGGCGCCTTCTGGCCACCCGCGCTGGCGCCTTCTGGCCACCCGCCCTGGCGCCTTCTAAACCACGTAGGGCGGATTAGCGAAGCGTAATCGGCCATGCATGCGCCGCCAACGGACCATGCATGGCCGATTACGGCGTTCCGCCTCTTAAGGCCTACCGGAAGGTAGGCTGCCCCTTCGATGGGCCCCCGGGGCGGTTAGCGGGCCTCGCCCGCTAATCCGCCCTTGTGTCTCCGTGTCCCGCTTGGCGCCAACTGCCGGTGCGGGCGATCTGCACCGCCGGCACCGGATCGCCCCAGCGGAACGGCAACGCCCCGGCGTTGCGCACCACCCCACGTATGTGAAACCGCAGCAGCCGCTCGGCGCCGGTGAAGGCCCCCACCTCGGGTCCGTCCCAGACAATCTCCGCCTCCACCGCCAGATGCAGCAAGTCGCCGCGCTCGAAGTCGATGAACAGCAATCCAGCACGCGGATGCTCCAGCAAATTCCCCGCCGTGTTAAAGAAGAAATTACCGCGAAACTCGGGCGATGTCAGCGTGTGCGCATCATCGACACGCACAAAACCTGGCCGCCCTCCCCGATGCGAGACATCGACACCGCGCGCGCGTCCGGCGTCGGCGTCCAGGTTGGCACTGGCGATGAAGAAGGTGTCCGACCGCGCGATCAAAGCGCGGTCCTCGTCGCCGAGCGCCGTGCCGCGCGACGCCCGCGCCGCCCCGGCCGCATCGATCCCAGGCGCCGCGCTGTGCTGCCGATGCTGGATGTATTGCGGGCAGTTGCCGAAGCTCTGGGCGACCGCGATACGCATGCCGTCACCATCGATCGCCGTGATCACGCCATTGACGCGGTTGCGGCGGCGCGTGGTCGGCGCCAGTCCCAGGCCGCCTATATGGTCGCCCGCGCGCAACCGCCCTTGCAGCGGATCGCCCGCCAGCATGCCACCGGCGATGTCCAGCGTGCGCGCATCCGGCGTGGCGATGAAACCCGGATCGGCGGCCAGCATCGTGGCCCACGGCTGGCCCGCCTCGTCCAGCGCGCCGATGAAGAAGAACGGCAGCTCCTCGAAGAACTGGCGATGCTGCTCCGGCATGTGATCGCGCACGCCGGCGCTTCCGGCGGCGGCGATCCGCTCGCGCATGCCGACGCGCTGCTGGATCGCCAGTTCGCCGGCGTGGAATGGGGAGCCCGGGGCGTCC
>DATMSN010000140.1:0-9539 GCA_035565375.1 Duganella sp.
CCACCGCCGGCGCCGCCTCGTCCGGCACCACGCTCTACAAGAGCACCGACGGCGGCGCCCATTGGTCGGCGGTCGCGGGCGGCCCCAGCGGCCAATATCCGACCCACGGCCAGATCGGCAAGGACGGCAACCTCTACATCACCTACGGCAATGCCATCGGCCCCAACGGCATGACCTCCGGCCAGGTGTGGAAGTACAGCGTCGGCCTCAACACCTGGCAGAACATCACGCCGCCCAATCCGAACAACTACTCGTTCGGCTATGGCGGCCTGGCGGTCGATACCTTGACGTCGGGCACGCTGGTGGTCATGACGATGGACCGCTGGTGGCCGGGCGACACCATGTTCCGCAGCACCAACGGCGGCGGCAGCTGGACCGACGTCGGCGCCACGGCCACGCGCGATGCCAGCCTGTCGCCGTGGGTGAAGTTCGGCGCCGCGACGGCCGGCTTCGGCAACTGGGCGCAAGTGGCGATCGATCCGTTCAACTCCGCCCACGCCTTCTACGCCACCGGCCAGACCGTCTGGGCCACCAACAACCTGACGGCGGCCGACGCCGGCCAGGCCACCAATTGGGCCATCGGCGCCAACGGCATCGAGGAAACCGCGACCTTGGCGCTGCTCTCGCCCACCTCCGGCGCGCCGCTGATCAGCGGCCTGGGCGACATCTGCGGCTTCACGCACACCAGCCTGACGGCCTCGCCGCCGGCGGGCATGGTGAGCAACCCGATCTGCGGCAACGGCACCGGCCTGGATTACGCCAAGGCGCTGCCGTCGAAGATCGTGCGGGTCGGCACCGGTTCGTCGGTGTACGGCGCCATCTCCACCAACGGCGGCACCAGCTGGACGCCGTTCGCCAACCAGGCCGGCTCGACCAAGGGCGAAGGCACCGTGGCCATCTCGGCCGATGGCGGCACCATCGTCTGGGGACCGAAGGATGTGGCGCCGGCGTACTCGACCAACAACGGCGCCAGCTGGACCTCGACCGGGCTGCCGGTCAGCCAGTCGTGGCAGATCGTCTCGGACGGCCTCAACGGCAACCTGTTCTATGCCTTTGACGCAGCCACCGGCATCTTCTACGCCAGCGCCAACAAAGGGGTGAACTGGTACACGGCCGCCTCCGGCCTGGCCCAGTGGGGCAAGGCGACGGCGGTGACCGGCAATCAGGGCGATGTCTGGATGGCCGGTTCGTCCGGACTGTATCGCAGCACCAGCTCGGGCTCGGGCTGGAGCCAGGTGTCGTCCGGGGTGGTGACGGCGGCCACCTCGGTCGGCTTCGGCAAGGCGGCCAGCGGCGCGTCCTATCCGACCATCTACCTGGCCGGGACGGTGGGCGGCGTGACGGGTTTATTCCGTTCCACCAACAGCGGCGGAAGCTGGGTGCGTATCAACGACGACGCGCACCAGTGGGGCGGCTTCAGCCTGGTGGTGGGCGATCCGAAGACCTTCGGCACCGTGTACGTGGCGCCTAACAGCGGCCGTGGCATCATCTACGGCACGTCGTCGAACTAAGCCCGTTTCGTCATCGACAACCCGCGGCCCTTCAAACGGGCCGTTTTTCCAGCGGGCCGCTTATCTTGACCTCCAGACCGCCGAGGCGGGTAGACCGCTCGGCGCGCAGTTCGAAACCGTGTGGCATGGCGATGCGCCGTGTGATCGACCAACCCAGTCCGCTGCCGCACGCGCCGTTCCCAGGCACCCTGAAAAATCGTTCGCCCAACCTGAGCAGGTCTGCGGGGCTCATCCCCGGTCCGCTGTCGTCAATGGTCACTTCGAAATGGTCATGATCGCACTTGAGCCCCACGGCAATTCGCGCTGCCGGCGGGCTGTACCGAATCGCATTGTCGATCAGATTACGGAACATGACCAACAGCAGCATCTCGTTGCCTCTGACCGGACATTCTTTGTCGGCATCAAAGCCCAACTCTTGGTGTTTTAGCGTGGATTGGCGCGCCAGCCCGGCCACCACCTGTCGTAGCAGTTCCCGCAAGTCCAGGCAGCGTTGGTCCGCGACACCGTTCGCTTCCAGCCGCGATAGCGTGAGCAACTGTTCAACCAGACGCGTCGCGCGGTCGCAGCCGTTGATGGTGGCGTCGAGCGCGTGCAGTCGGGAGGTGGCGTCCACCGCGGCGGCGGCCACCTGCGCCTGCATGCGTATGGCCGCGATCGGCGTTCTCAGTTCATGCGCCGCATCGGCCGTGAACCGCCGCTCCGAATCGACCAGGACCGCGATCCGCTGGAACAAGCCGTTCATCGACAACAATAGTGGCTGCAGTTCCCGCGTGATGTCCGGCACCACAATGGGTTCGAGCGCGTGCGGCTGGCGCGACACCACAGCCCGGCTGAGTGCGCGGATCGGCGCCGTGCCCCGCCGCACCATCCACCAAGTCGCCGCGGCCAGCAGCGGCAGCGCCACGGCCAGTGGCCACAGGCTGCTGCGCAATACCGCCCACAATATATCCTGGCGCGATGCCAGCCGCTCGGCGACGATCACTTCAAGCGCCCGTGTCCGGTCCGGCGCCTTGTAGGCGCGCCAGGACACTCCGTCCAGCGTCACCGTGGTGTACGCCGCGGCGCGCGCGGCACCGGCCACCATGGGCTGCGTCGGCGCGTCGGCGGATTTCAACATCAATGCGCCTGATTGGTAGACCTGGAACATCACTCTCGTGGCATATTGCTCCGTGCGGGCCGGCGGCGGCACGATATCATCGCCGTCGAAGTCGCCGAATTTCTGGATCAGCAGCAGCGACGCCGCTTGGGCAAGGTGCGCGTCGAGCAGTTCGTCGAGCTCGTGCCGGGCGTCGAACCAGATGGCGCCGGCGGCGAGCGCCCATATCAGGCTGACGACGGCCAGCACGGACCGGATCAGCTGTCCCTGCAGGGATGGTGGGTTGTGATCCATGTTAGGGCGCCGTCCGCAAAAGCATGTAGCCGACGCCGCGCACCGTCTGGATCAGCGCCGCGCCCAGTTTGCGCCGCAGATTGTGGATGTGGACCTCGATTGCGTTGCTCTCGACCTCCTTGCCCCAGCTGTACAAGTACTGTTCCAGCTGCTCTCGCGACAGCACTTTGTCTGGATTGAGCATCAGCGCCTGCAGCAAGTCGAATTCACGGGTTGACAGCGGCACGGGCACCCCGCTCTTGCGCACCAGCCGGGCCGCGACTTCGAGCTCGACATCCTGCGCCAGCAGGCATGGCTGGACCTGGCCGTGCGCGCGCCGAACCAGCGCGCGCAGGCGCGCGGCCAGTTCATACAGGTCGACCGGCTTGACCACGTAGTCATCGGCGCCCAGGTCGAGTCCCTGGATGCGATCGGGGATGGCGTCGCGCGCGGTCAGGATCAGCACCGGCACCGTCACGCCGGCGCGCCGGATTTCATCCAGGACGCTCATGCCGTCCTTCAGGGGGAGGCCAAGGTCGAGTACCGCCGCCGCGTAGGGCGGCGACACCCGCAGTTCACGCGCGGCGGCGGCGCCGTCCAATACCCAGTCGACCTGAAAGCCCAGCTGGCGCAAGCCGGCCTGAAGGCCATCGCCCAGCAGGGTATCGTCTTCGGCAAGGAGAATGTGCATGCCGGGATTATCCCACGAATGCAAGCTTAGTCGTCATCGCCGCCGTGCCGGTCGTGCCGCGGCGCCGTGGGTGTGGCGCCAAATGCCGGCGCCTCCGCACTCCGCCCTTGCCACCACCAGAACGCCAGGACCGCCAGCAACAGTAACAACGCGGTGCCGGCGCGCAGGCCCTGTGCCGGGGCGCCGGCTTCGGCCTGCTTGCGACCCGTGATCATCGCCTTGACCAGATTCTCGCGATGCATCAGGCTGGCGGCAAGCACGCCGGCAATGTGGATCAGCACCACTGCCAGCATCAGGTTGGCGATCAGTTCATGGACGTCCTCCATCCATTCACCGGCCCGCTCGGTGTATAGCAGCCAGCCGGAACCGGCCAAGGCGATGGCGGCCGCCAACATCAGCACGATCGCGACGGCCCCGGCCGGATTATGCCCGGTGAAATGTTGCGGACGTCCGCTGAACATGGACCGCACGTAGCCCAGCGTCGCCCGCGGTCCACGTACGAAGCTGGAGAACCTGGCGTAATCGGTGCCGACAAACCCCCATATGACGCGGAAGCAGACCAGCGCCGCCATCGTGTAGCCGAGCGTCACGTGGACCAAACGCCACCCGTCCATCTCCGCCGTCAGGTAGGCGCCCGCAAAGCTGAAGGCCATTAGCCAATGAAAAAGCCGGACGGGCAGATCCCATACCCGAATTTGCGTGTGGTTCATTTGAAGCTCCTGTGCGTGGGTTGGCCAGCCTCGCGGCCTCGGTCAAGGCCACCAGAGTGTCGGCATGGGTAGATGGTCGCCGCCCAACATTAAGGAATTCTGAGCATGGCTGATCGGGGCCGGCAGAAAACGTCGATCACTATCGTGTGGGTTTAGCCGACGAACCGGCCGTCATTTTGTCGAGATAAGCCTGCACCTGTTCGCCGATCTGTTCCTGCGCCTGGATCTTCGCGTTGGCCTGCGCCAGCAGCAGCTCGAATTCGCGCGCCCTCGCCTTTGCCGGTTCAAGTTGGGTCTCGGCGGCCTTGAGCTGCTCGCCTAGCAGTTCGGCTTCCGCGATCTTGCCGACAAGCTGGCGTTCAAGATCGCCGGTATGCCGTTGGGCGGATTGAAGCTGCTCTACCTTGTGTTCCAGCTCGCGCACCTTTGTCAGTTGCTCGTAAAGCGACTGTTTTGTGTGCGACTGCTCCAGAACCAGCCGCGCGCCCTCCTGATTGAGTTTGGTGACTTCGTTTTGCTTGTCCCTCAACGCCAGTTGCTGCTGACGCAGTTCGACCTTCAGCTGTTCATTCTGATGAGCGGCCGTGCGGCGTGCGGCGGTTTCGGCCTGGAGGGCCTCACGCGCGGCGCGCAGATCATTCAGGTGGGCTTGTTCCTTGCGGCTGAACTCCAGCGTGGCCTGCTCGACGCGGGCGTCGGCTTCTTCCACCAGGCGTGCCGCGAGACGTTCCACCAAATCCCGCAGCGCCTCGCTGATGGATGACTTGTCGGTGACGCCGGCCCCCTCCTCTTCTTCCAGCTCCCGCAGGTATTTGTGGATGGTGGTCTTGGAGCCCGTATTGCCAAGCGCCACGCGGACCGCATCGACGGATGGGTAAAGTGACTGGGCGATAAGGCTGTCGCGGGCCTTTTTCACGTCCGATTTGTACAGCCCGATTCTCGCCATGCTTCCTCCGATGAATTTCATACGATATTACATACCACGTAATTATGTACTATTTCATGTCGGAGCGATACGTGCTCGAAGGAGTTTTTACTCTGGATGGGCACGGGGGACCGTAAGGACGTCAATGAGTAACATCGCACCGTTTATCTTGTACTGAAGAAAAGGGCCGAAAAGGACCAAAAAAGCAAAAGAAAACTCATTGAGAAAAACAACGCAATATCGTACGCTTGCTTATAGCTTTTCTTGTACATGGGATGCCTTGTCCTGTACGTGATCAAGATGCGCAATCTTCACGGCATTCGAACCAAACTGGCGCTAGTGGTGCTCGCCTGTGTGATTCCAACAGTGGTTGGCTTCGGCGTGATATTCGGTCACTTCTACCGGAGCGAACAGGCGCAATTTGAGCGTGACAACATCACCAGTGCCCGGGCAATGGTCAGGGCGGTCGACCGGGATCTCAGCAGCAGCAAGATGGCGGCACTTGCCCTCGCAACCTCACCTTCTCTTGCTGCGAATGCTCTCGCCGCATTCCACGCCGAGGCCAGCAGCCTGTTGATCCCGGAGTTTCCTGGCTTTAGCTTCGTTCTCAGCGATACGCACGCGCAGCAACGGGTCAACACACTCGTGCCTTTTGGCACGCCACTACCCAGACATGCCCTCCCGGAGCAGGTGCGGCGCGTCGTCGGCACTGGCAAGCCGGTGGTCTCCGATCTCTTTATCAGCGCCATGTTGCATCGTCCAATAGTTTCAGTCGAAGTGCCGGTGTGGCGCAATCGCCAGGTTGTCTTTACCCTGAGGGTCGGTATTCTCCCGGAGCGTCTGGGCAATATCCTTTCGGAACAGCAACTAGCGCCGAGCCATATTGGTATCATCGTAGACTCCCGAGGCGTGATCGTTGCCCGCACAAAGGATGCCGAACGGTTCGTCGGAAAAATGGCGTCATCCTCCATGCTCGAACCCATGCACGCTGGGAACGAGGGTGCGTTCAAGGGCGTGACACTAGAGGGCATTCCCGTCTACACCTTCTTCAGTCGCTCGGCCATTTCAGGCTGGACGGTCGCCATCGGAGTGCCACTGCGCGACCTTAGTGAGGCGCGTTGGAATTCGATCGCATGGATCGGCTGGATGGTCATCGCCTTGTGTTCCAGCGGGTTCGCATTGGCATGGTTCATGGGCGGGAAAATCGGCCGGTCCGTCATGGCGCTGGCATCTTCCTCGAGTCGGGACAACGCGATCCACGACTATCCGATGGCCTTTCGGGAAGCCGAAATCGTGGCGCGGACATTGGAGCATCAGCGTCATCTCGTCGAGGAACGCACGCGAGAACTATCGGCCGATATCGCAGAGCGCAAACGGGTCGAAGCGCAACTGAGCATCGCCAATGCGCGCTATGCCGAGAATTATCGCTTCTTGCACGTTTTGATCGATAACTTGCCGGGACTGGTGTCCTATTGGGACAGTGACTTGCGATGCCGGTTCGCGAACAGGCGGTACATCGGATGGTTCAAGCGCACACCAGAGGAAATGACTGGCATGCACGCCAAGGATGTACTCGGGGAAAAATTGTTTTTATTGAATGAACCGTATTTCCAGAAGGCCCTGCTGAGCGAACCCCAGAATTTTGAACGGACGATGGCCAAGGCGAACGGTGAAATCGCTCACGTGTGGGTCAACTATATTCCAGATATCGACGTTGACGGCAATGTCGTTGGTATATTTGCCCTCATCTCCGACGTCACGATCCTGAAGCAGAGCGAGGAGGGACGGCGGATCGCGGCAACCGCGTTCGAATCGAGCGAGGCCATGATGATTACCGATGCCGATTCCATCATTCTGCGTGTAAATCACGCATTTTCCGAAGTCACTGGCTACTCGTCTGAGGAAATCGTCGGTCGGAACCCCCGTATCCTGCAATCTGGCCGTCACGACCAGGCGTTCTACGTCGCGATGTGGGAAGGTATTCGCCGCTGCGAATCATGGAAAGGTGAACTGTGGAATCGCCGCAAGAACGGCCAGATTTATCCGACCTGGACGACCATTACCGCAGTCAGGGATGAGACCGGTGCCGTTACCCATTATGTGGGTACCCAGACCGACATCACCGAGGCTAAGGCAGCCGAGGAGGAGATCGCGCATCTGGCATTCTTTGACGTCCTGACCGGCCTTCCCAACAGGCGTCTGCTGATGGATCGTCTGCGACACGCGTTCGCGAGCTGCATTCGAACGCGGCACAATGGAGCGCTGATGTTCATCGACCTCGATAATTTCAAAGAGATCAATGACACCCTTGGCCATGACAAGGGCGATCTTCTGTTGCAGCAGGCCGCGGCACGGCTTTCCGGGTGCGTGCGTGAAGGCGATACGGTCGCCCGATTGGGCGGCGACGAGTTCATGGTATTGCTGGACAATTTGAGCGAAAGCGCGGAAGAAGCGGGTCTGCAGACCGAGACCGTCGGCGAGAAAATTCGTGCGACGCTTAACGAGGCCTATGATCTGACAGGCATCCAGTATCGCGGTACCGCAAGCATCGGCATGACCCTGTTCACGGACCACCAATCCAGTATTGAGGAACTGCTCAAGCGCGCCGATATCGCGATGTACCAGGCGAAAGCGGCGGGCCGGAATGCATTGCGTTTTTTCGACGCAAAACTTCAGGCGATCGTGATGTCGCATATCGCGCTGGATGCCGAGTTTCGTCAGGCTTTGCTGAAAATGGAATTCGTTCTTTACTTCCAGGCACAGGTCGATCAGGAGCGCGAGTTGATCGGCGTTGAAGTGCTGGTGCGCTGGCAGCATCCGCAGCGAGGCCTCTTGTTGCCCGCGGAATTCATCGATCTTGCCGAAGAAACCGGATTAATTCTCGACCTGGGGCATTGGGTCCTGGAGACCGCCTGCTGTCAACTGGCGACCTGGGGCGAGCAACCGGAAACGGCACATCTGACGATGTCGGTCAACGTCAGCGCCCTGCAATTTCGTAGTGCCAGCTATGTTTCACAGGTGTTATCCGCACTGGAGAAGACCGGTGCCAATCCGCGTAAACTCAAACTGGAAATCACGGAGAGTCTTCTGCTCGATGATGTCGAAAGCATCATCGACAAGATGACGGCCCTGAAATCGCATGGCATCAGTTTCTCGCTGGATGACTTCGGAACGGGTTATTCGTCGCTCACGTACTTGAAGCGCCTGCCGCTGGATCAACTGAAAATTGACCAGTCATTCGTGTCCGACATCATGACAGACACAAACGATGCGACCATCGCCACCGCCATCGTCGCGCTGGGACATAACCTGGAACTCGATGTCATCGCCGAGGGCGTGGAAACAGAAGATCAATGGCAGTTCCTTGAAGCCCACAATTGCAAGGCGTATCAAGGTTACCTGTTTGGCCACCCGCTGCCCCTGCTGAAGTTCGAGGAAACGAGACGACTCGGTTGTGCCGACAAAGCGCTAGCCTCACAGAGGCTATCAATAAAATCGCGCTATTTATAAGGCCGTTCACGGCTATTACTCATTTACGCAGGAATCCTTACGGTCCCCCGGCACCAGGCGCGAATTCGAGGATGGAAAACGCGCTGGAGGTCGGGATCACGCGCAATAGCGCCAGTCCCGCCTCCCCGCCCAGCCCGCGTAGTTCGGCGGCGGTTCGCAGCCGTCCTCCGTGGCTGCAGGCCAACAGCAGCAAGTCGCGGAACGCGTCCTCCGCCGCGTAACTGGCGTCGGCGACCACGCCCTCGATGACGATCAGCCGGGCATCCTCGTCCATCGCCCTGCGGATGTTGCGCAGGATGCGCACGCAATGGGCATCGTCCCAATTGTTCAGCACCTTGCCGAGGACGTACAACCTGGCCCCGCCCGGCACCGTTTCCAGCATATCGCCGGCCGCCACCGCATAGCGGCCTTGCAAGCCGCACCCGGCCAGATGGCGTACCGCGCGCTCCGTCGTCGCCGGCATGTCGAACAGCGTGCCGCTGGCGTTCGGATAGTGCGCCAATATGCCCGCCAGCACATGGCCGACGCCGCCGCCGACGTCGGTCAACGTCGCATAGGATGAAAAATCATACGCCTCCAACAGCGCCGGCAGACCCAGTCCCGAGTACACGGCCATCGCGCCGTCCATCAAGCGCGCGCGCTCCGGATACTGCGCGTACCAGCCCGCCTGCGGATCCTGCGCCAGCGTCGGCTGGCCGGAGCGCACGCTGGTGTCGAGCTGCGCCAGCGGTAGCAGCACGCTGTCGTCGAGCAGGTAGCGCGCCAATGGCAGCATCGATCCGGGCCCCGGCAACAGCGTGGCGCCGAACGGCGTCAGGCGATA
>DATMSN010000141.1:0-1666 GCA_035565375.1 Duganella sp.
GTGTCGTTCGGTACGGTGCGCAGCGCCGACGACGACGTGGGGATGGGATGCTGCGGGGATCCGAGAGCCGCGGTCTGCCATCCGTAGTCGTGCGGACGGGCCCGGCGGACCTGAAGGCCGTCTCGGCTCGCGCGGTGTCCCAGGCGATGCAATCGTGCGCCGGGAATCTCTCCGAAGCCGCGCGCCGCCTGGGAATCAGCCGAAACACGCTCTACCGCAAACTGCGCCAGCTGCCGCCCGGCTGACGCGCCAGATCCAGCAGCCGCCGGGTGCGCGGGGCGGCGCATTCGGATACATTGGGGCCGCATTCGCCTCGGCCGAGGCACCCGTCACTCCTTCCGCCGCCATGCTTCATTCCCCCGAAAGCGCGTAGTGCTCCGCGGACCTTCCATCACCGCCCGGACCATGGCTTTCGTCGCCGTCGTCTGCCTCAGCCTCCTGGCAATCGACTTCTGGAACAGCTGGGAGTCGCGCGCCGACCAGCTCCGGCAGATGAACGTGGCAACCTCGAACCTCGCGCGCGCCATGGCGCAGCAGGCCGACGACGCCATCAAGAAAGCCGACACGGTGCTGGTCGGCATGGTCGAACGCGTCGAGCAGGACGGCACCGGTCCGGCCGACGTGGCGCGGCTTCGCCGTGTGCTTTCCATGCGGGTCGCCGAACTGCCGCAGCTCGACGGCCTGCACATCTACGACAAGGACGGCAACTGGGTTGCGAACTCCCGCACCACGCCGCCGGAAAACCTGAACAACGCGGAGCGGGAGTATTTCGTCTTTCACCGCACGCACGCGGACCGCGGACCGCACATCGGCATTCCGGTGAAGAGCCGCACCAGCGGCAGGCTGCTGGTTCCGGTCTCGCGGCGCATCAACCATGCGGATGGCAGCTTTGGCGGCGTGGCGCTCGCGACGATCCACGTCGACTTCTTCTCCAGGTTCTACGACAGCCTGGACATCGGCCAGGCCGGCGCCGTCGCGCTGGTGCTCGAAAACGGAACCATGATGACCCGCCGGCCCTACAGCCTCGACATGGTGGGCCGGAACATGCTGGACACCGAGCTCTTCCGCGCCTACACCGCGCAAGGGCCGGTCGGAATGGCCTTCATCAAGTCGGCGCAGGACGGCGTGACGCGGTTGAACAGCTTCCGGCGCCTGGCCAACTATCCGCTGTTCGTCTCCGCGGCGCTGTCCAAGGACGAGATCCTGGCCAACTGGTGGCGCGAGACGCTTTGGCATTCGGGCGGCGTCCTTCTGCTGACCTTGATCGTCGGCTTCATCGGATGGCGGCTGGTGCGGCAGTTCCAGCTCCAGACCCGCACCGAGGCCGAGCTGCGGCAGGCGCGCGATGCGCTGGAGGCGCTGAACAAGACCCTCAACACCCTGGCCATGGAAGACGGCCTGACCGGGCTCGCGAACCGCAGGCAGTTCGACGTGGCGCTGGACAGCGAATACAGCCGCGCGGCGCGCACCGCGAGCACGCTGGCCCTGATCATGATGGACGTGGATTGCTTCAAGCAATACAACGACATCTACGGCCATGCCGCAGGCGACGAGTGCCTGCAGACCATCGGCCGCACCATCGCGCGCGTCGCCTCCCGGCGCCCCGGGGACCTGGCGGCCCGCTACGGCGGAGAAGAGCTGGCGGTGCTGCTGCCGAACACCGACG
>DATMSN010000142.1:0-1615 GCA_035565375.1 Duganella sp.
GTGGCTGGCCGAGGCCGGCCTGATGGCGGGCGTGCGCATCGCGCTGCCGTGGGCGCTGTACGCCGACACCGAACACATCAACGACCGCGCGATCCTGACCCCGCACCTGTTCGAGCTCGACGGGCGCCACCTGAGCTGCTGCGGCGGCGCCGCCAGCATCGACTTCGCGCTGACCCTGATCGAGTGCCTGTTCGGCGCCACGGTGCAGGCGGCCATCAAGGAGGCCCTGTGCGTCGAGCGCGTGCGCGGCCACGAGGAGCGCCAGCGGGTGGCGTTGCAGGCCCGCTTCGGCGCCCTGCAGCCGCGCCTGTCGGAGGCGGTCACCTTGATGGAAACCAATATCGAGGAACCGCTGTCGACCGACGACATCGCCAACCTGGTCGGCCTGTCGCGCCGCCAGCTCGAGCGCCTGTTCAAGCAATACCTGAGCAGCCTGCCGTCGCGCTATTACCTGGAGCTCAGGCTGCAACGCGCGCGCCAACTGCTGCTCGAGACCAACCACTCGATCGTCCAGGTCGGACTGATGTGCGGCTTCTCGTCCGGCTCGCATTTTTCGACCGCGTTCGGCGCGCTGTTCGGCAACACGCCGCGCGAGGAGCGCCAGCGCAAGCTGGCCAACCGGCCGGCCTGAGCCGCTTACTGCTTACCGCTTGCCGCTTACTCCCCTTGCCAGAAATCCTTGAACGTGGCGTTCCTGAACTTGATGTCGGAGAACTGCGCGCTGAAGCCGTCGCCGTCCGGCGATTGCGACGAGAAGCCGACCTTCACGCTGGCCGCCCCGGGCAGGCCGAAGCTGCGCACCATGCTCCAGGCGTTGCCGTCCGGCGAGGTGTAGAAAACGAACATGTCCTTGCGCCGCACCACCTTCAGGTAGACCGCGTCGCCCGGCCGCACGCCGTGGTGGGCGTCGTCGCCGACGCCCTTGGCCACCGTGGTCGAGATGCCGGCGGCGCCGGTCTTGGCGAACTCGAACAGCAGCTTGGCCCAGTTGGCGCGGTCGCCGTACACGATCAGCGCCGCGCCGTTGAACGGATGGTTGACGCCGGCCTTGACCTTGGCCGAAAAGATGAAGTCGCCGGCCGGCTGGAACAGCACCCGCGGCGTCTTGTCGGCGACCTCGGTGCCGTCCGTGTTGGCGTACAGGTCGGTGCCCTTCTTGGCCTGCAACACCAGCGCCTTGTCCTTGACGCTGGCCGCGCCCAGATCGAGCTGCGATTCGAGCGTGAACGGCAGCGTGTCGATCGCCAGCTTGCCGTCCTTGAGCGTGGCCTCGCTGGCGTGCGCCTGCGCCGCCATCAGTGCCGCCGCCATGGCATAGGCGCCCAGTGTGATTTTTTTGTTTTGAAACATAACGATGTCTTCCTTGGTGGGTGGCGTTCGTACGCCGGGTTGTAATGAGGTAATTCCGGAGCTAAATCCGTTCAATGGGTGAACAACATCACGCGCTTGCCTTCCGGATGCAGCTGCACATGGCAAATCAGGTCCAGCCGGTGTTTCGGCACCAGCGCGACCAGCTCGACCCCGGGATCGTCGGCCAGCTGTTGGCGCAGCGCGTCCAGGCCGATGTCCTTGACGAAGCGGCGCGCGCCGGCATGCGTGGCGGGCACGCCGGCGA
>DATMSN010000143.1:0-2684 GCA_035565375.1 Duganella sp.
TGAGCTACGGCGGCACCGCGCTGCTTACCCTGGGCATCGCCGGCGGCATCCTGATGAGCATCCAGCGCCACCGCAAGCTGGTGCAAACGTGATGGGCGCAGGTACCACGCCCGCCGGCGCCAGGTAAGGGGCGCCGCATGCGTTTCAACGACGGGCGCTCGCCATGGCAGCGCCTCCGCACCCATGTCATGGTGTTCGACCTTCCGCTGGCCCTCGTCATCCTGGCGCTGCTGCTGGCGGTTCCGGTCGGCCTGATCGCGCGCCAGCCGGACCTGGGCACCGCGATGCTGGTGGTGGCGGTGTGCGCCGCCCTGGAGTTCATCCCCGAGCGCACCACCGACTTTATCTTCGCCGTCTTCTCCGAGGAATTCGGCCTCACCGGCAATCTGGTGTTGATGGTGCTGTACCTGCTGCTGATCTGGCGCGGGCTCTCCATCGCACTCAATGCATCCACCTTCTTTACGCGCCTGCTGGCGGGCGCCATCACGATGATTTACTTTACCTACGCTTTCGTCAACATGGGCATGGTCAGCGGCATTGTGCCGGTGGTCGGCGTGCCGCTGCCTTTCATGAGCTATGGCGGCACCGCCTTGCTGACGCTGGGCCTCGCCGCCGGCATTTTAATGAGCATCCAGCGGCATAGCCGCAGTGTGCACAACCCGTCCGGCGTGCCGGCGTGGGGTGCGCTGGCATGATGGAGATCAAGGACACCGAGCGCGAACTGAAGGAGTTCCGCATGCGGATCGCGGTGCTGGGCGTCGCCGTCTTCGTCTGCTTTGGATTGCTTCTGGCGCGCTTCGTCTGGCTGCAGGTGATCAAGCACGACGACTTTGTCGTCAAGGCGGAGGAGAACCGCATCGCCATCGTCCCGATCACGCCCAATCGCGGGCTGATTTTGGACCGCAACGGCGTGATCCTGGCGCGTAACTACTCGGCCTACACGCTGGAGATCACGCCGTCCAAGCTGACGGCGACGCTCGACGAGACGATCGACGAGTTGTCCAAGCTGGTCAACGTCGAGACCAAGGACCGCAAGCGGTTCAAGAAGCTGTTGGAGGAATCCAAACGCTTCGAGAGCGTGCCGCTGCGCACCCGCCTGACCGACGAGGAGGTGGCGCGCTTCACGGCGCAGCGCTTCCGCTTCCGCGGCGTCGAAGTCCAGGCGCGCCTGTTCCGCCAGTATCCGCTGGGGGAGACGGCGTCGCACGTGATCGGCTACATCGGCCGCATCAGCCGCGCCGAGGCCGACGCCATCGAGGACGGCGACGACGCCGCCAACTACAAGGGCACCGACCATATCGGCAAGGAAGGGCTGGAGAAAAGCTACGAAGAGCAGCTGCACGGCCGCACCGGCTACGAGGAAGTGGAAGTGACCGCCGGCGGCCGGGCGATCCGCACGCTGTCGCGCAAGCCCGCCACCCCCGGCAGCAACCTGATACTGTCGATCGATATCGAGCTGCAGAAAGTGGTGGAGGACGCGTTTGGCGACCGGCGCGGCGCGCTGGTGGCGATCGAGCCGTCCACCGGCGACATCCTGGCCTATGTGTCGCGGCCCGGCTACGATCCCAACCTGTTCGTCGACGGCATCGACTCCCAGAGCTGGAACGACCTCAATACCTCGCTGGACCGGCCGATGGTGAACCGGCCGTTGTCGGGCACCTACGCGCCGGGATCGACCTTCAAACCGTTCATGGCGCTGGCGGCGCTGGAGCTGGGCAAGCGCACCACCACCCAGACCACCTACGATCCGGGCTACTACTACCTGGGTGGCCACAAGTTCAACGACGACGTGGTCGGTGGCCACGGTTCGGTCGCCATGCACAAGTCCATCGTCGTGTCGTGCAACACCTATTACTACGAGCTCGGTCACGACATGGGCATTGACATGATCCACGATTTCATGAAGCCTTTCGGCTTCGGCCAGAAGACCGGCATCGACCTGGCCAACGAGAAGATCGGCGTGCTGCCCTCGCAGGAATGGAAGCGCAAGCGCTTCAAGGGTGCGGCGGGGCGCTGGGTCGGTGGTGATACGATCTCGGTCAGCAACGGTTCCGGTTACAACGCCTACACCCCGCTGCAGATCGCGCACGCCGTGGCCAACCTGGCCAACGACGGCGTGGTGATGAAACCGCACCTGGTGAAGATCATCGAGGATGGATCGACCCGGGCGCGCACGCTGACGGTGTCGAAGGAGAGCTATCGGATTCCGCTGAAGCAGGAGAACATCGATTTCATCAAGAACGCGATGGTCGGCGTGACCACGGAGGCCGGCGGCACCGGGGTGCGCGCGTTCGCCGGCGCCGAATACCGGGTCGGCGGCAAGACCGGCACGGCGCAGGTGATCACGATTAAGAAGGGCGAGAAGTACAATGCCGCCAAACTGGCGGAACGCCTGCGCGACAACGCGCTGTTCACGGCGTTCGCGCCGGCCGACAAGCCGCGCATCGCGATCGCGCTGGTGGTAGAAAACGCCGGCAAGGGCGGCGCGGAAGCCGCGCCGATCGCGCGCAAGGCGCTCGATTATTACCTGCTGGGCAAGCGCCCGGCCGGAAAGGATACAACCAAAGTGGAAAAAGAAGACGCCGAAGAAGTGGTGCCGGTGGAAGGCCAGACCCTGGAAGAGCAGGCCGCCGCCGCGCGGCTCGAACGCGGTGCGGGCGCGGCCGGCGACTCGAACGTTCCGG
>DATMSN010000144.1:0-1577 GCA_035565375.1 Duganella sp.
GGCCGGCCCCAAGCGCCCGGCCGCCGCGCGAGCCTGTATGATGTCGGCACTGCGCCAAAAGTGCAAAAATCCTCTTTACACTGAATCCACCAGGACTTACGCAATGTCTATCAAAATCAGCCAGCAATTCGACGCCGGCGCCATCGAAGTCGTGCGCGCCGACGACCCGGCCGCCATCGACCTGAACATCCGCAAGGATTCCCACGCCGACATCACGCAATGGTTTTATTTCCGCGTCCAGGGCGCCGCGGCGACGCCGTTGAACCTGCGTTTCCTCAACGCCGGGGCGGCCGCCTACCCGGACGGCTGGAAGGATTACCAGGCCGTCGCCAGCTACGACCGCGACAGCTGGTTCCGCGTGCCGACCACCTATGACGGCCAGGTCATGACGATCAGCCACACGCCGGAATACGACAGCGTCTACTACGCCTACTTCGAGCCGTACTCGTGGGAACGCCACCTGGCGCTGCTGGACAACGCGCAACTGTCGCCGCTGGTCAAGCAGGTCGACCTGGGCAGCACCATCGACGGACGCGACCTGAACATGCTGGTCATCGGCGACCCCGAGGCCGAACAAAAGGTGTGGGTCATCGCGCGCCAGCACCCGGGCGAGACGATGGCCGAGTGGTTTGTCGAAGGCATGGTCGACGCCCTGCTCGACCCGGCCAATCCGTTCGGCCGCCAGTGCCTCAAGGAGGCGGTGTTCTATGTGGTGCCGAACATGAATCCGGACGGCTCGGTGCGCGGCAACCTGCGCACCAACGCCGCCGGCGCCAACCTGAACCGCGAGTGGCTCAATCCGACGATGGAGCGCAGCCCGGAAGTGTTCCTGGTCAAGCACAAGATGCTCGAGATCGGCTGCGACCTGTGCCTCGACATCCACGGCGACGAGGGCTTGCCGTATGTGTTCGTGGCCGGCAGCGAATCGTTGCCGAATTTCACGCCGGAACAGGCCGAGGCGCAACAGTATTTCATCGACAACTTCCTGATCGCCAGCCCGGACTTCCAGGACGAGTACGGCTACGGCGAGACGCCGTACACGCCGGAAACGCTGACGATGGGCTCGCCGCACATCACCCACGCGTTCGGCTGCCTGTCGCTGACCCTGGAGATGCCGTTCAAGGACAACGCCAACGATCCGGATCCGGACACGGGCTGGAACGGCGCCCGCAGCGCCGAGCTGGGCCGGGCGGTGTTGCAGCCGGTGTTGCAGTCGCTGCTCGCGCAGCAGTGACGCGCCAGTAACCGCGGCGGCCCGGAAAGGTTCCCTGCGGCGCGACAATATGGCCGCCGCAGGGAAAAATACACTGGGCCTCATACGGCGCATCCCCGCGCCGCCCCGGGAGGTTCAGCATGATTACCCTGTTTTGCGCGCGCCGCGCGCTCGTTTGCGCCGCCATGTCGGCCACCGCCCTGCTGCTGGGCGCCTGCAACACCCCCTACCGACCGCCGCTGTTCGTCGAGCCCAACCCCGTCTTCCCCGGCCTGATCGACCTGGCCGCCCGGGCCGGCGGCAAGAGCGCCGACGTGCTGCTGGTGCACGGCATGTGCACGCATGACGCCAGCTGGGCAGATCG
>DATMSN010000145.1:0-3815 GCA_035565375.1 Duganella sp.
CCACGTCCGCGCCGGCGCCGGCGGCCGCCACCCCGGAAAATACCGTGGTCGTGTCCGGTTCCCGCATCGCCGCGCGCGGCTTCAGCCAGCCGACGCCGACGACCAGCCTGACCACCGCCGACCTCGACAAGGCGGCCAAGCCGAACATCTTCGAAACGCTGACCGAATTGCCGGCCCTGCAGGGCAGCACCGGCCGCACGGTCAACACCTTCAGCACCTCGAGCGGCCTGCAGGGCTTGTCCTCGCTGTCGCTGCGCGGTCTCGGCACCAACCGCACGCTGACCTTGCTCGACGGCCAGCGCGTGGTCGGCGCCAACGTCACCGGCGTGACCGATGTCAGCCAGTTTCCGCAACTGCTGGTCAAGCGGGTCGACGTGGTCACCGGCGGCGCCTCGGCGTCCTACGGTTCGGACGCGGTCGGCGGCGTGGTCAACTTCATCACCGACAAGAAATTCACCGGCTTCAAGGCCCACGTCGGCGGCGGCATGACCACCTACGGCGACGACAAGAACGGCACCCTGCAGGCCGCGTGGGGCAAGGGCTTCGTCGACGACCGCCTGCACGTGACCGTCAGCGGCGAGTTCACCAAGCAGGGCGGCGTCGATTCGCCCGGCTTCGGCGAAGTCGGCTCGAACGGGCGCGACTGGTATAAAAACCCGGCCCTGCAGGAGTCGACCAAGGCCATGCAGGCGGCCGGCCTGCCGCGCTACACCAGCATCCAGCACGCCCAGCACGTGCAGTACGCCAAATACGGCCTGATCACCGGCGGCGCGTTGAAAGGCACGGCGTTCGCCCCGGACGGCTCGCCTTACCCTTTCCAGTACGGTAACAATTGTGTCGGCAACTTCTGCGTCGGCGGCGATTTGTCCGGCAGCGTCGGCGCCGGCACCAACCTGGCGATGAATTTCAAGCGCGAGGTGGCCTACAGCCGCGTGTCGTGGGACCTCGACGCGGACAATGAAATCTATGTCACCGGCAACTGGGCGCAGGTGACGTCGGTGTTCTCGCCGAGCCCCGGCGCGGCCAAGCAGGGCAACCTGGCCATCAAGTGCGACAACGCGTTCCTGCCGGCGTCGGTGGCGGCCGGTTGCGCCTCCGGCTATCCGGGCGGCACGATGCCGGTCGGCACCGCCAACGCCCAGTTCCCCGAGCTCATCAACGTGCATCCGACCCGCACCCAGCGCCGCTTCGTCGTCGGCGCCAACGGCAAGTTCGGAATGTTCGGCAAGGAGTGGTCGTACGACGCGTACGCCGAGCACGGCGAGAACACCACCGTGCTGCGGGTGCAGGACATCACGCTCAATCCGCGTTACAACTTCGCCATCGACGCGGTCCGGGACCCGGCCAGCGGCCAGATCGTTTGCCGCAGCGCGGCTGCGCGGGCGGCGGGCTGCCTGCCGATGAACATCTTCGGCAACAACGCGGTCGACCCGGCCACGTGGAACTACGTCGCCCCGGGCAACGGTCCAAGGCAACACACCGATTCCAGTCAAAATGTTGTTAGCGCTAACATCAACGGCACGCTGACCGAAGGCTGGGCCGGTCCGATCTCGGTGGCGTTCGGCGCCGAGTGGCGGCGCGAGAAATATTCGGTCTACGGCGACCCGTACGGCGCCGGCGTGGCCTACCAGTCGCCGTACGACGCCAGCTATCCGCAGGACCCGACCTTGTCGACCACGGGCGACAACTGGTTCGCGGGCAATTACCACAACGGTGAGGGCTCGTTCAACGTCAAGGAAGCCTATGTCGAGCTCAACATCCCGTTCCTGAAATCGGCCACCTGGGGCGAAGCCAACCTCAACGTCGCCGACCGCGAGGAGAAGTACAGCACGGCCGGCAAGGCGCGCGCCTGGAAGCTCGGCGCCACCTGGCAAACCCCGGTCGACGGCCTGCGCCTGCGCGCGGTGAGTTCGGCCGACGTGCGCGCGCCCAACCTGAGCGAACTGTTCGCCGCCACCACGGTCACCAACCAGGCGGTCAACAATTCCCAGGGCTCGTCGATCCAGATCCAGCAGCGTAACGTCGGCAACCCCGACCTGAAGCCGGAGAGCGCCCGCAACAACTCGTTCGGCGTGGTGTTGAGTCAGCCGAGCTGGGCGCGTAACTTCAACCTGTCGATCGACTACTACGACATCAAGGTCAAGAACGTGATCAACTCGCTGGGCGCGCAACAGGAGGTCGACCTGTGCTACGCCGGCTTCCAGCAGGTGTGCGCGGCCGTCTCGATCAACGGGCCTGCCGGCACCAACTTCGTGCAGGCGCAAAGCTTCAACTTCGCGTCGCTGCATACGCGCGGGGTCGACATCGAGGCCGCCTACCGCGCCAACCTGAACGACTACGGCGTGCCCGGCGTCGTCACGTTGCGCGGGCTGGCCAGCCGCATGATCCACTCGATCTCCGACCCCGGCCTGCCGGGCACGACGCCGAGCGAGGGCGCCGGCAACATGTTCGGCAGCACGCCGAAATGGAAGGCGTTGCTGTCGCAATCGTGGGACTACGGCAAGCTCGGCGTGACGTTGTCGGAGCGCTGGATCAGCGCGGGCGTGTACAACAACGAGTACATCGAGTGCCAGACCAATTGCCCGTTGCCGACGGCGGCGCACCCGACCATCTACGACAACCACATCCCGGGCGCGACCTACGTCGATCTGGGCGCGACCTACAAGTTCACGCCGCAGATCACCGGCTACGCCAAGGTCGACAACCTGGCCGACCGCGCCCCGGTGCTGCTGCCGCAGACCAACCTGAGCATGGGCATCAACCCGAGCATCTACGACGTTGTCGGGCGCACCTACCGCGCCGGCCTGCGCATGACGTTCTAACAGGGGGCCGGCCGTGTGGAATCTGTTTTCCGTACTGCTGGCGGTCGGTCTGCTGACCATCATGATCGCCTGGGGCAAGGTTCAACCGCTCCTGGCGTTCGTGGTGGCGGCCATGGCCGCCGCCCTGATGCTGGGCATGCCGCTGGCGGCGATCCCGGGCGCCATCGAGAAGGGCATCGGTGAACTGCTCGGTTCGCTCGTGGTGGTGATCTGCGTGGGCGCCGTGTTCGGCAAGCTGATCGCCGACAGCGGCGCCGCCCGGCGCATCGCCGTCAGCCTGATCGACACGCTCGGCCCGAGCCGGATGCCGGTCGCCATGACCGTCACCGGCTTCGTGGTCGGGCTGCCGCTGTACTACAACGTCGGCTTCGTGCTGATGATCCCGCTGATCTTCTCGCTGGTGCAGCAGTCGGGACGCCCGGCGGTGGCGCTCGGCATGCCGCTGCTGGCCGGCCTGTCGATCGCGCACGGCTTCCTGCCGCCGCACCCGTCGCCCACCGCGCTGGTGGCGGCGGTCCACGCGGACATGGGCAAGACGCTGCTGTACGGTTTCATCGTGGCCATTCCGACGTTGATCATCGCCGGGCCGCTGTTCGCCATGACGCTCAAGAACATCCGGGCCAATCCGGCGCCGATCTTCCGTGCCGAACCGAAGCCCGTGCACGAGCTGCCCGGCACCTTCGCCAGCTTCTTCACGGCGCTGCTGCCGGTGGCGCTGCTGGGGGCGTTGACGGTGACGACGCTGCTGCGCCCCGAGCTGACCCGGCCGCTGGCGTTCTTCGCCAACCCGATGGTGGTGATGCTGGCCTCGTACGTGGTGGCGGTGTTCACGCTCGGCGTCGGCCGCGGCCGCACCTTGCCGCAGGTGATGGGCTCGGCGCAGGAGGCGTTGCGCGAGATCGCCCCGATCCTGCTGATCATCGCCGGCGCCGGCGGCTTGAAGCAGGTGATGACGAAGTCCGGCGTCAGCGCCGGGCTCGGCGCGCAGCTGGC
>DATMSN010000146.1:0-5493 GCA_035565375.1 Duganella sp.
GTGCAGGTCAAGCGCAATGAGTACGTCGGCTTCAACGACGACGGCGTCCTGCTGCCGGATGCGCAAACCGACGTCGGTTTCTGGCTGCCGAATGTGGCGCTGGTCTACAGCCTGCGTCCCAACGTCTCGCTCTACACCTCGTACGCGCAGGGCCTGGAACATGGCGGCATCGCGCCGATTAAGACCAATAACGAGGGCCGCGCGCTGACGCCGTCCAAGTCCAGGCAGGTCGAAGTGGGTATCAAAGCCGATATTCGGCCGGACCTGAGCGCCACCGTCGCGCTGTTCGAGATCCGCAAAGGGCTGGAATACACCGACGCGCAGAATTTCTTCGTGCGCAATGGCGAGGCGCAGAACCGGGGCCTGGAAATGACGCTGAACGGCCGCGCCACGCGCGACCTGACGGTGGGCGTTTCGGCCACCGCGCTCAATACCAGGCAAAGCGACACCGGCCTGGCCAGCTTCGACGGCAAGCGCGTCACTAACGTCGCCGCGTTCAAATCGTCGGTGTATGCCGATTATGCGGTGCCGCAGGTGGAAGGCTTGAAGCTGAACGCCAACTGGCAATACTCGGGCAAGAAGGCGTTCGATCCGGAGAACACGGTGTTCGTGCCGAGCTACCATGTGCTGAATTTGGGGGCGTCGTACGCCACGCGCATCGCCGGCGTCTCGACGACGCTGCGCGCCAGCGTGAACAACGCGCTGGACAAATTCTACTGGCGCGATGTCACGCAGGATCTGGGGGGGTATTTGATGCCGGGAGCGTCGCGCACGTTCCGCGTGTCGGCGCAGTTCGACCTGTAGCGCGAGCCCGTCGGCGGCGTGTGATCGATCACGTCGCCGTGGCCAACACACGCTCCACCTGCGACAGCCGCTGTTCCAGGTCGCCCGACACCAGCACATACGGTAGCCGGCGCGCCGCCAGCTCCTGCATCAGCAAGCGGTTGATGATCACGCTGACCTGCTCGCACTCCCTCTGCAAGCCGTCCGCCACCCACGGGATATCCGGCGCGGTCACCAGGGTCAGCGCATAGTCGCCCGCATGCGTATCGGCCAGCCGCGCCAACTGATCGTCGACGCCACCAAAATAATGGCGGCTATAAACCGCCGTCATCAACGGCGCGGTATCGCAAAACAGATACCCGCCCGCCGCCAGCGCCGCCACGTCCTCGCGCCCGCGCTGCGTAGCGGCGATATGGAACTGGTCCCCCGCCACCGGCACCCGGCCCCGTACATCGACAAACTCCCGCAGATACTCCGGCACCCACGGCGTCCCATAACGCTGCGCCAACGCGGCCGCCAGCGTGGTCTTGCCTGAGGAAGCCGTCCCCAGTATCGCCACGCGCAGCGGCAACGCGGCCGCTGTCATTCCAGCACCAGCCTGCGATCGCCGGTGTCGCCTCCGCCCGAGCCCATGCCGGCCGACTGCTGCCACGTGCGCAGACCGACCACCGCCATGCCGACGAACACCGCGTACAACACCGCCGTCAATATCAAATGCTTGTGCAGATACAGGCCGACATACAACACATCGACGATGATCCAGACATGCCAGTTCTCGATCTTTTTACGCGACAGCAGCAGTTGCCCGACCAGACTGCCGGCGGTCAGGAAACCATCGGAGCGCGGCACGTCGGTGTCGGTATAGGACTTGAGGAACCACGCCAGCAGCACGAAGCCGGCCAGCCAGGCCACGGCGGCGATCCAGCGTCCGCGCGCGTCGAGCGCGGTCACCGGCAGCCGGTCGTGGCGGTCGTCGCCGTGCAGCCACTGGTACCAGCCGTAAAACGAGACGCTGATGAACACCAATTGCAGCCCCATGTCGCCGTACAGCCGCGAACCGTAGAACACCAGCCCATACGTGGCCGACGATATGATGGCGAACAGCCAGGCCCAATGGCTTTGGCGGATGTTGAGCCACACGGTGGCCACCGACAAAATGAACGACACCAGTTCCAACGGGGTCGTGGCGAATCCCGCCAGGTGCAGCGGCAAATTCAGGTACCCCAACAGAACTGACAATTCGTGCATTATTTTTTCGCCGGATATTTGATGGTCATCTCTTTGAGCACATTGTCGGCGTGATCGACTTCGCTCATCACCCACAGCATATACCGGATATCCAGATGAATAGCGCGGGTGATGGCGGGATCGAAGTACCAATCCTTGGTGATCGACTCGTAGGTCGAATCGAAGTTCAGCCCGATCAGCTCGCCCCTGCGGTTCATCACCGCCGAACCGGAATTGCCGCCGGTGGTATCGGCGCTGCTCAGGAAGTCGACCGGCACGGTGCCGAGGACGTCGTCCTTGAACCGCCCGTAGCGCTTGGCCTTGATCGCCTCGAGCTCCTTTTGCGGCGCGTTGAACGGATCTTTGCCGGTATGCTTTTCAACGATGCCTTCGACGGTGGTGAACGGTCCCTTGGTCACGCCGTCGCGCGGCGAATACGGCGCCACGGTGCCGTAGGTCACGCGCAGCGTGCCGTTCGCGTCCGGATACACCGGCTTGCCCTGCGATTTCTTCCACGCGATGACAGCTTCCATATAGCGCGGGATCACGCGCTCCAGATTGCCGTCCAGTTCCTTGCGGCGCTCCTTGAGCGACTGCCCGGCGTCGTCCAGCTTGACCGCCAGCTTGAGGAAGGCGTCATCGGATGCTTTCACTGCGGCGGCGTCCTTGCCGATCCACGCCAGCCGCGCGGCGGTGTCACCCAGCTGCGTTTGCGCGTACATCGCCGCTGCCGCCTCCGGGGCGGGCAGCAGCGCGTCCAGGCCCGCCACGTGCATGGACTTCGGCAGTTTGGCGTAGCGACGCAGCGACGCCGCGAAACGCGCCTGGTCCACGGCGGCCACATACGACTGCTCCAGCCGGGTCAGGCGGGCCCTGATGAAGGTCGCGTCGCGCTGCTGGTAGCCGGTTTCGCGCTCGGCGTCCGGCTTGGCGCTTTCCAGCGCCAGGCGGTACAGGGTGTTGGCGCTTTTCAGCAGCTCGCCGGTGGTGGCCACGCTGTAGCCGAACTCCTCGTCGCCCAGGGCGATGTCGGCGGCGATCGCGGCGTCGAGCTCCGCGAGCAGCGTTTTCGACACGCCCGGCTGGGCCGCGTACCAGGCGCGGAATTCGGCGTCCTGCACGTCCTTGACGGCGGCGATGTCCTTGCGCGCGAAGCCGTCCATCAGGCCCTGCGATTTTTTCATCACGTTGTTCAGGCTCTTGGCGACGCTGGCATAGCGCACTTCCGCCGCCTCGTTCCCCTTGGTGGCGGCGGCGATGACGTCGAGATCGGCCTGGATGTCGGCCACGCGGGCCGGATAGGCGGCATCGCGCGCGGCGCGGATTTCCGACGGCAGCTTGTAGCGGCTGGTGCGGCCAGGATAACCGGCCAGCAGCACCGGGTCGCCGTTCTTCAGCCCCTCGGCCGACAGCACCAGGAAGTCCCTGGAGTGGTAAGGCACGTTGTCCGGCGACGGATCGGCGGGACGGCCGTCCTTGCCGACATAGGCGCGCAGGAAGGAAAAGTCGCCGGTGTGGCGCGGCCACTCGTAGTTGTCGACATCGCCGCCGTAGTTGCCGATCATGTCCGGCGGCGCGTACACCAGGCGCACGTCGCGTATCATCATCTGGCGGATGCGGTAGTATTCCAGCCCGCGATGGAAGGCCGGCACCGAGCAGCGGTAGCCCTTGTCGCTCTCGCATTCGGCGATCAGCGCCTTGACCGCTTTTTCGACCGCGTCGTGGCGCTGCCTGCCGCTCATCGAGGACGTCACGCCCTTGAGCACGCGGGCGGTGACGTTTTCCACCTTGTCGGTCACGTACACCAGCGCGTTCGGGCCGCCGGGCAGCTCCTGCGCGCGGGTCTTGGCCAGGAAGCCATCGACGATGTAATTGTGTTCGGGCGTCGAGTTGCGCTGGATGGCGCCATAGGCGCAATGGTGGTTGGTCACCACCAGGCCGGCGTCGGACACGAACGAGGCCGAGCAGCCGGGCAGCGCGACGATGGCGCTCATCGGATGTTTCGACAGGTCGGCCAGCTTTTCGGCCGGGATGGTGATGCCTATGCGTTGTAGTTCGGATTTCAGCTGCGGCAATTGGTATGGCTGCCACTGCCCTTCGTCGGCGTGAGCCGCCGCCGAGCCGAGGATAGCGGCCGGCAGCACTAGATATTTTAACAAGATAAAAGCCCCTGATTGAGTTCCAGCGGCAGTATATTCCTTATGCGGATGGCTGAAAATGCTTTTTGATCATCCGGCGCCGGGCAGCTCGAAGGCCAGCGTCAGCTTGCAGCCGCCGCCCGGCACATACGGGCCGACCCCGAAGCTGCCACCCAGCGCCGCCACGCGCTGCGCCATGCCGATCAAGCCGAAGGACTCGTTCTTGCCGCGCTGGCCGGGCGCGAGGCCGATGCCGTTGTCGGCCACGCTGAAGACCAGACGTCCGTCCCGCGCCTCCAGCGCGATGTCGACATGGCTGGCGCCCGCGTGGCGCCGCACATTGATCAAGGCTTCCTGCAGCCCCCGGAACAGCACGATCGCCAAATCCGGCGTGATCTCCGCGAACGTCGCGTCCTCCGGCAACGTCAGCGCGCAGCCGATGCCGCTGCGCTTGCGGAACTCGGCGGCCTGCCATTCCATCGCCGCCTGCAGGCCCAGGTCCAGCACCGCCGGACGCAGTTCGTTCATGATGCCGCGCACGTTGCGGATCGTCGTATCGATATTGGCCAGCACCCCATTGACGCGCTGGTGCAGGTGCGGATGCCGCGTGCCGGTGCGGGCGCTGAGCATCGAGATGTCGATGCGCAGCGCCAGCAGGTTTTGCCCCAGTTCGTCGTGGATGTCGCGGGCGATGCGCTTGCGCTCATCTTCCTTGACCGTCTCCAGGTGCTCGGCCAGCTTGCGCAACTGCTCGCGCGATTCATGCAGCGCCGCCTCGGTGCGTTTGCGCTCGGTCACCTCCAGCATCAGCAGGCGGTTCGTCTCGGTCAGCTCGGCGGTGCGCGCCGCCACCCGCCCATCGAGCTCGCGCGACAGTTTGAGCAGGTCGGCCTCGGCCCGCTGGCGCGCGGTGATATCGGAGAACACGCCGATGAAATGGGTGATGGCGCCGTCGTCGTCGCGGATCACGGTGAGCGACATCGCCGCCACGTAGGGCACGCCGTCGCGCCGGCGGTTGAACACCTCGCCCTGCCACCTGCCGTAGCTGCACAGGCAGCGCATCGCCTCGGCATGGAAGCCCAGCGGATGGGAGCCGGGACGGCCCAGGAAGCGCGGGTCGCGGCCCAGCGCCTCCTCCACCGGGTAGCCGGTCAGCCTGGTGAACGCCGGATTGACGGAGACGATTTTCTTTTCGGTGTCGCACACCAGCACGCCCTCGCCCATGCTGTCGATCACCTGGAACGCGCGCCGCCGCGCGGCCTCGCGGGCGTCGGCGCTGCCGATGTCGGTGAGGATCATGCGGCACTTGCGGGCGGCGATGTCGAGATTGGCCTCGATGTGCAAC
>DATMSN010000147.1:0-5005 GCA_035565375.1 Duganella sp.
CCCAACTGCTGGCCCGGGCGGCCGGCGGCGATCCGGCCTACTGGCTGTACCGCATCGCGCCGGACGACTTCGACAAGCTGTTTTTTCAGTTCGATTGAGCCGCGCCGCTCAGCCGGCCAAACTCTCGTCGAGCGCCGCCACCGGCTGGGTAATCCGGTCCGCAACCAAGTCCGCCGACCGACACCGACATCAAAACACCATGCCGGCCTCCGGGCCGCGTCCCCGCGCCGCGCCTAGCCCGTTCGGCCGCGCCGCCTAATCCTTTCGATCTACCCCCCTAAACACTTTGCCTCGCGAAAACATCCGTCGTGCCAATGGCGCGCGCGTGTTGCCGGGAATACAGTTGCCACGCTGCCTATCGATCCGGGCCGGCTGCCTCGCACGCCACGCGGGCGATGACATCAGGGAGTACAACGGGTTTTTCAGACAGTGGTTCAGGGAGAAAAATTGATGGATAAGGTCACACAAAAACAAATCGAGGACGGTCTTGCGCAACCGGCTACGCGACGTAGCTTCCTTGGCAAGAGCGCCCTGCTGGGCTTGACCGGGGCCGGCGTTTCGTTCGGCCTGGCGGCCTGCAAACAGAATGGCGGCGCCGCCGCCCCGGCCGCCGCCGCGTCCGCCTCGGCCAAGGCCGGCGGCCAAGTGGGCCACGAAGTGCAGCCCGGACAGCTCGACGACTACTACCACTTCTCCAGCGGCGGCCACTCGGGCGAAGCGCGCATCCTCGGCGTGCCGTCCGGCCGCACGCTGCGCCGCATCCCGGTGTTCAACATCGACCCGATGGTCGGCTGGGGCGTCACCAACGAGTCCAAAGCCGTCATGGGCACCAAGGCCGACGGCAGCCTGAAGTACACCACCGGCGATACCCACCACGTCCACGGCAGCTACAAGGACGGCATCTACGACGGCCGCTGGTTGTTCGTCAACGACAAGATGCACGGCCGCCTGGCGCGCATCCGCATGGACACCATGGAGTGCGACAAGATCATCGAACTGCCGAACGTCCAGGGCTTCCACGGCATCTTCCCCGACAAGTGCGATCCGGTCGATCCGAAGATCAACTACACCACCCGCGTCTTCTGCGGCGCCGAGTTCCACATTCCGCTGCCGAACGACGGCCGCGACCTGGGCGACCCGAGCAAGTGGGGCTGCCTGTTCACCTGCGTCGATGCCGCCTCGATGGACGTGCGCTGGCAGGTGCGCGTCGACGGCAACATGGACCTGGTGGCCACCTCCTACGACGGCAAGCTGGCCGCCTCCAACCAGTACAACGTCGAGAACGGCGCCGACTTGGCCAGCATGATGTCGGCCGAGCGCGACGCCTGCGTGTTCTTCGACGTGGCCCGCATCGAGGCCCTGGTCAAGGCCGGCAAGTTCACCACCATCGGCGGCTCCAAGGTGCCGGTGGTCGACGGCCGCAAGGCCGCCAACGCCGATCCGAAAACCGCGGTCACCTGCTACGTGCCGGTCGGCAAGAACCCGCACGGCGTCAACGCCTCGCCGGACGGCAAGTACTTCGTCTGCTCGGGCAAGCTGTCGCCGACCGCCACCGTGATCGCACTGGAGCTGGTGCAGAAGTGGTTCGCCGGCGAACTGAAGGACGCGCGCGACGCCGTCGTCGCCGAGCCGGAAATCGGCCTGGGCCCGTTGCACACCGCCTTCGACGGCAAGGGCAACGCCTACACCACGCTGTTCCTCGACAGCCAGATCGTCAAGTGGAACGTCGACAAGGCGATCGCCCACTTCAAGGGCGACAAGACCGCCAAGGTGGTGATGGACCGCATCGACGTGCACTACCAGCCGGGCCACGGCTACTCGTCGATGGGCGAGACCAGGGAAGCGGACGGCAAGTACTTCAACTCGGGCAACAAGTTCTCCAAGGACCGCTTCCTGCCGGTCGGCCCGCTGCACTGCGAGACCGAGCAGCTGATCAACATCAGCGGCGAGAAGATGAAGCTGATCGCCGACCACACGGCCTATCCGGAGCCGCACGACGGCATCATGGTGCGCCGCGACCTGGTCAAGACGCGCCAGATCTACAACATGGACGACTTCGCCAACGCGGTGAAGACGCCGGCCGACTCGCGCGTCGAGCGCAAGGGCAACAAGGTGTCGATCTTCCTGATGTCGCAGGCGCCGAACTACAGCATGCCGGTCATCAAGGTGAAGAAGGGCGACGAGGTCACGCTGACGCTGACCAACCACGACAAGGTGGAGGATCTGACCCACGGCTGCGCGATTCCAACGCACAACGTGAACTTCATCGTCAATCCGCAGGAAACCAAGTCGGTCACCTTCAAGACCGACCGGCCGGGCGCCTACTGGATCTACTGCACCCACTTCTGCCACGCGCTGCACCTGGAAATGCGCAGCCGCCTGCTGGTCGAGGCGTAAGCGCAGCTTGCGTCGAACCTTGCCCCAACCCCGGACGCCGGGGTGCGGGGCGGGGCATGACATATTGTTCAAGCATGTCCCCGCTGCCGCGGGGACGCCCGCATAGAACGTCAGATTTTCGCGACGGCCCCAACGGCCGCCCGTCACTGGATAGCCGCCGAGATGGACAAGATGACCGATCACCCCAGCGCAGCCAAGCCCCCGCCGCGGAAATCTTCCAGGCCGGCGCCCCCGGCGGCGCGACTGCTGCGACTGATTTTACTGCTGGTGTGGGTCGCGCTGCTGGGCTCCGTGCCCGCGCGCGCCACCGTCTACGACGCCGAACTGTCGGCGCAATTGCTGCACGGCGAAGACCTGTGCGCGGCAGCCCCCTGCCGCGACGTCATGCCGGCGGCCCAGCAATTCTCCAAACGCAAGGGCTCGCCCAGCTACGTCGAGGCCTACGCGCTCGACGCCGGCAGGCAGCGCCTGGTCGGCTACGTCTTCCTGTCGACCGACGTGGTCGACATCCCCGCCTACTCGGGCAAGCCGGTGGTCACCCTGATCGGCATGGACCAGGCCGGCATCATCACCGGCGTGCGCGTGCTCAAGCACTCCGAGCCCATCCTGTTGGCGGGCATCCCCGAGTCGGCCCTGCTCAAATTCATCCACCAGTATGTCGGCAAATCGGCCGACGCCAAGCTGGTCATCGGCCAGGGCCAGCAGGACGGCGGCGCCATCGGCCTCGACGCCATCAGCGGCGCCACCGTCACCGCCATCGCCGAGAACCAGGTGATCTCGCGCAGCGCCTACGAGATCGGCCGCCAGGTCGGCATCATCAAGAGCACGCCGCGGCCGCCGGCCCGCTTCACGCCGCTGCGCGACAAGCTCAGCTGGGCCGACATGCTCAAGGAGGGCAGCGTGCAGCGCCTGCTGGTGCCGGCCAGCGAGGTCGACGCCAAGGACCCGTCGCAGCCCTACATGGAGCTGCATTTCGGCTACCTGAACGTGCCGGCGGTCGGCATCAGCCTGCTCGGCCAGCACGGCTACGACAGCCTCATGCAGGACCTCAAACCGGACGAGCACGCCATCTTCATCATCGCCACCGGCCAGGAATCGTTCAAGGGTTCCGGCTTCGTGCGCGGCGGCATCTACGACCGCGTCCAGGTGCGCCAGGACCCGGTCACCTTCACCTTCCGCGACACCGACTACCTCAACCTCTACCACCTGCAGCCGGCCGACGCGCCCGCCTTCAGGGAGTCGGCCATCTTCATCGTCCGCTCGGCCGACTTCAACCCGGCCTGGCCGTGGCAGTTGACCATCCTGGGCAACAAGTCGGACAAGGAAAACGGCATCAAGACCTTCGTCCACTTCGACCGGGAGCTGTGGCTGCCGGCCCGCTATCTGGAAGGCGGCCGGCCCCGCGTCGAGCGGCCGCAGGCGGCCTGGAAGGCGATCTGGGCCAACCAGAAGGCCGAGATCGCGCTGTTCGGCCTGGTCCTCGCCTTCGCCGCCTTCATGTACTCGCGCCGCGACTGGCTGGTGCGCCGCTCCAGCCGCAAGCACAAGCCGTGGATCGCCGTGCCGCGCCACCTGCTGTGGATCGCCAGCGTCGGCTTCCTCGGCTTCTATTTGAAGGCCCAGCCCAGCATCACCCAGGTGATGACGTGGTTCCATTCCATCCTGCACCAGTGGAAGTGGGAGCTGTTCCTGTCCGATCCCTTCATCTTCGTGTTCTGGTGGTTCATCATCGTTTCCGTCGCGCTGTGGGGCCGGGGCGTGTTCTGCGGCTGGCTGTGCCCCTTCGGCTCGCTGCAACAACTGGCACTGAGCCTGGGCAAGCGCATCGGCCTGAAGCGCTTCCAGCGCCTGCTGCCCAAGCGCCTGCACGACAAGCTGAAGTGGATCAAGTACGCCATCTTCTTCGTGCTGCTGGGCGTCTCTTTCTTCTCGATGGAAACGGCCGAGCACCTGGCCGAGATCGAGCCGTTCAAGACCACCTTCCTGGTCGGCGTGTGGAACCGCACCTGGCCGTTCTGGATCTTCATCGGCGGCATTCTTGGGTGGTCGTTCCTCAGCGAGCGGCCGTATTGCAAATACATCTGCCCGCTGGGCGCCGGCTTGGCGATCCCCAGCAAGCTGCGCCTGTTCGGCCTCAAGCGCAAGCAGGAGTGCACCACCTGCCACGCCTGCGCCTCCGGCTGCGGCTCGCACGCCATCGACGCGGCCGGCAAGATCGACCAGACCGAATGCATGCAATGCCTCGACTGCATGATCCTGTACTACGACGACCACGCCTGCCCGCCGCTGGTGAAGGAGCGCAAGACGCGCGAGAAGAGCGGCCAGCCGCTGACCGCCATCAACGGCGCCGGCTACTTCATCCCGCTCGACAGCGTGCGCCGGACCTTGTCCGACAAGGCCGCCGAACAGCGGACGCGGAGCTGAGCATGGCGACGCCCAGTGGCCTGCGCGCCAGCACCGAGCCAAGACGCCAGCGGCGCTTGGAAACCCCAACGGCGAAGAGCCGGGGTCGGACCCCTCGGGGGCCGACCCCGGGTTTGCGCCGTTGGGTGGTGTTGGAGCTAACTGCGCTCTTGCTGGGCCTGGCCTCGGCCGGCGCCGGCGCCGC
>DATMSN010000148.1:0-1918 GCA_035565375.1 Duganella sp.
CGTCCATTCGTCCAGGATGGTATCGATATGCTGGGGAATGAATTCCGAGAGGGACATGTCGCCACCGTCAGTTGCCGTGATCGGCGGAATGACGTCGACCATCACGCATGTGTGACCGGCGCCCTTGGAGAAAGTTCGCCGCCCGCGCCGTCGCTTATGCGCGCAGCGCGGGGCGGATGTTCTGGTTGGCGCGGAACAGATTGTCGGGATCATATTGCCGCTTTATCTGCGCCAGGCGCTGGTAGTTTTCGCCATACGCGTCGGCGGTGCGCCCGCTCTCGTCCTGGGTCAGGAAATTGACATAGACGCCGCCGGTCGCGTACGGCGCGGCGGCGCTGAAAAAGTCGCGTGCCCAGTCGATGCAGCGGGCGTCGTCGGCCGGATCTTCCCAGCGCGTGTGCACGTTCATCACGTACAGCGCGTCGCGGTGCGGATAGGCCGTGTCGCGCGGCGCGGGCCGGCCCGCCTGCGCGCCCAGCAGTCCGAGGAATATCTCGCATTGCGGTGTCGGCAGCTTGCCGGCGTAACGGATGACGATATCGATGGCCTCATCGCCGAGTTGCGTGAAATTATGCGATTTCCAGTAGTTGCGCGCGCCCGGCGCCAGCAGCGGATCGAACGCCTGCTGCCAGGCGACATAGGGCATGGCGCCGACATGCATGCCCAGCGGCGCGCCGAAATGGGCGATGCGATCGATCGCATGCCGCACCGCATCTGGTGGCAAGCGCGAGAAGACGGGCAGCACCAGCACGTCCTGTCCATGCGCTTCCGGCGGCAGGAAGGGCAGCGGCGGCGCCTTGCGCAAGACGGCCCAGACCGTGAGGTCGTCCGGCATCTCGTCGACGAGCGCGCGGTACTGCGGCAGGACGGCTTGGGCCTGGGCGAAGGGGAAAACGATCAGCCCGGCCGTGACTTCGGGCCCGACCGGGTGCAGTTGAAATTCAAAGCGGGTGACCACGCCGAAGTTGCCGCCGCCGCCCCGTATGGCCCAGAACAGGTCGGGGTGTTCGGTGGCGCTGACGTGCAGCCGCCGGCCGTCGGCCGTGATCACGTCCGCCGCCAGCAGATTGTCCGCCGCCAGGCCCAGCGTTCGGCTGAGCCAACCGAAACCGCCGCCCAGCGTCAGCCCCGCGACGCCGGTGGTGGAGTTGATCCCCAATGGCGTGGCCAGCCCGAACGCCTGTGCTTCGTGGTCGAAGTCGTGCAGCGTGGCGCCGCCTTCGACGTAGGCGCGGCGCTGCTCCGGATCGATCTGGACCGACCTCATGGCCGAAAGGTCGATCACCAGCCCATCGTCGCACAGCGCGCTGCCGGCGATATTATGACCGCCGCCGCGCACGGCAAGGCTGAGGCCATGGTCGCGCGCAAAGGCCAGCGCGATGCGGACGTCGGCCGCGCCCGCGCAGCGCACGATGGCGGCCGGGCGCCGGTCGATCATCCCGTTCCAGATCGCGCGCGCGGCGTCATAGCCCGCTTCGCCGGCTTGCAATAGTTGCCCTCGTAGCGAGGATCGAAGTCCGTTGAGTTGATCATTCGTGACAGTATTCATGGCGCGTCTCCCGTGGCGGCTTACGATGATGAAAATAGTTGAAATCAAGCTTATGTTTCGACGCGCAAGCCGGTGCTTACACGATAGGGCGGCGCGTGCTTCATCATAGGAAGCGGGGGCGCGCTCACGCAAGCACAGGAGCTTGAAATAGAGGGGAGGCGGCGAGAGGGGGGACGGCGTTGCCGACCGCAGGTTGGCCGGCTCGCGCCGGCGCCGGCATGGCGCGATCAGGGCGGCGCCATGCCTTGGCCGGTTTGTTGAGCGGCTTAACCGGGGCCTTGCCCGAAGAATTCAGCGTGGATGAGGCGCAATGCCAGGTGCCGGTCGTTGCGGTCGACCAGCATATAGGCCGCCACTTCGCTGGCGCCG
>DATMSN010000149.1:0-6410 GCA_035565375.1 Duganella sp.
ACCGCGTGCCGGGCAGGCGCTGGTGCTGGCGTCGAAGGCGCGCGCGCTGATGCACAACCGGCTGGCGGTCACGCGCGAGGACATCGGCGAGATGCTGCTGCCGGTGCTGGCGCACCGCGTGATCCGCAACTTCGAGGCGGAAGCCGATGGCGTGGCGATCGCCGACATCCTGCTGGCGCTGCGCGAGCATATCCGCCCGGACTGATCCCAGTGACCACAAAGTCGTCCGACGCCGCCGCCGACAAAGCCGCGGCCAACCTCGCCGCGATGATGGCCCAGACCAAGGACCTGGAGCTGGTGATCCGCCACGTGCTGGCGGGTCTGGGCCATGGCCTGCACGCGGGCCGCGAGCGCGGCGCCGGCGTCGAATTCTCCGAGTACCGCGCCTACGCGCCGGGGGACGAGTGGCGCCGGGTCGACTGGAAGCTGCTGGCGCGGGCGGACCGCTACTTCGTCCGCGAGGCGGAGCGCGACAGCCATGTCGCCGTCTGGCTGTGGCTCGACGCCACCGCCTCGATGGCGGAGCCGAGCCGGGAGATCAACGGCATCGATAAACTCTGGTTCGCGCGCACAGTGCTGGCATGCGTGGCGGCGATAGCGCAGCGCCAGGGCGACGCCTTCGGTCTGGTGGTGTGCAGCGGCGGCAAGGTCGAGTTCACGCAGGCCTCGCGTGGACCGCGCCAACTGCAACGTGTGCTGGCGCAGCTGTCGAAAGCCAGGCCGGAGGGCGTTTTGCCCAGCGCGGAGGTGTTGAGGGCGAACCTGCATTTCGCCCGGTCGCCGAGCCTCATTTTCGCCGCCAGCGATTTCCTCGACTGGCCGTCGCCATTGAGCGAAGCGCTGCTGCGGTTGCGCAAGCTGCGGCATGACGTGCGGTTGCTGACACTGCGCACGCAGGCGGAGGTCTATGGCAGCTTCAAGTCCGGCGCCGGCTATCGCGATCCTGAACGGAGCGACGGGTTGCACCGCATGAGCAATCGCGACCGCGAAAGCTACAAACAACAAAGCCGCGCGCACTTCGACGCCGTGGCGAGCGGCTGCCGTCAAAACAACATCGTCCACTACGAGGCGCGCATCGAGCAGACGCTGGGCGCGGTGCTGAGCAGCTGGTTGCGGCTGGCGGGAGCGCGCGCAAGATGAAAAATGTGATGGACAGCCGATGCTGAGTTCTTATCCGTTCTGGTGGTTCGCGCTGCCGGTGTTGCTGTTGCCGATATGGTGGCACCGCCAGAAGCGGCAGCGGTTAAAGGCCGAGCCGCTGGCCACGGCGCGCTTTCTGCCCGTCGCCGCGCCGGAGCAACTGCGCGTATGGCAATGGCGCGACCGCGTCCTGCTTCTGGTGCGCTGCCTGCTGCTGATCGTGTTGATCGCCTGGCTGGCCGCCACCATCCTCCCGTGGCGCGGCGATACGGTCTTGCTCGACGCCGGCGCCGATAAGGCGTGGGCGGAGCGGGAGATCGGCCGCTCCGGTTTTGCGGACGCGCCTCGCATCGATCTGCCGCCGGATGCGTTTCAGTGGCTGCGCCGGCATGAGCGCGACTGGCGTCCCGATGCCAGGCTGTTGATCGTTGCGCGCGCCGAAAACATCGCCATGCCGGCGCGCTTGCCGAGGTTCGGCCACGCGGTGGAACTGCGAACGATACCTGGCGCCGCCAGCGTCGCCGCACCGCGCACTTTGGGGTATCAAGTGGCGCTTGCCGTCCCGTCCGGGCGGGAGGCGGCCTGGCGCTCGATGTTTGCGGCATTCGACCGCGCCGGCGGTGGCGCGATCCGCTACGTTACCGCCGCCGAGCCGAATGCGGATACGAAGCTGATCGTTTGGGATACGCCGGGCGCCGCGCCGCCCGCCGGCTGGCGCGCGTCCGATTGGTGGATCGCACCCGCATCAGGTACGCGGGCGGCTTTCCCCGAACTGGAGAAAGCCGCCACGCTGACGATCAACGGCGTCTTGCTGAAATACGCGGACAGTCCGCGCGGGCGCCTCTGGACATCGGACGCCTTCCCGCCGCGCGACGCCGATGCGGCGCGCGCTCTCTACGAGGCCTGGCAGTCCCTGGGGACCGCTCCCGTGCCGGCGTATCCAACGGCGTCGCAGGCGCTGGCCGCTGCGCGCGCCTCTTCGTCGGCGATCATCGATGCCAAGCCTGCGGCCTGGTTGGGCTACGCTTTGCTCGCGCTGTTTTTACTGGAACGGATACTTGCCCATGCACGGCGAAACTGAATTCCTCCGCCGCCGCTTGTGGGCCGCTGTCCTGCGCCGGCGCCTGCCGCAATGGCTGGCCGTGTTGGCGCCGCTGGCGCTTGCCGCCTTCGTGTTGCCCTCCGCCCGATCGCTCGTGCTGGCCGCCATCGTCATCTGGGTGATCTGGCTCGCTGTCGACATCTATCGCTGGCGCCATCGGATCGCAAACCAATGGGCTTCATGGCTGAACGCCGCCATCCCGGCGCTCGAAGACAGTAGCACGCTGCTCGCCGCCGACGCCGGAACCCCGATCGCGCTGTTGCAGCAGCAACGCCTGCGATCCCGCCTCGCCCAGGCGCTGACCGGCGACGACTATCGCGACATCGCGCGTACCCGCGTTCGGCTCGGCTTTGTGCCGCTGGCGGCGAGCCTGATCGCCGCTGGCGCGGCCTGGGGCTTTCAGGAAAAGCCGGTTGCCTCCAACGTGCCGGCGGCGGCCGCCCCGGCAAACAAACCGATTGTCGATGGCGAGGTGTATTTGCGCGTCGCGCCACCGGCCTACACCGGCGTGGCGGGATTCGAGACCGCCGCCCGCGACATCCAGATTCCGCAATATTCGGAAGTTCGCTGGTGCGTGCGCAAGCCCGCCGGCGTGCGCCCGGTGGTGGAACTGGGCGATGGACAAACGCTGGCCATCACCAACGATTGCGTATCCAAACGCGTCGAGGACTCGCTGTTCTGGCGCGCGCGCGGCGGCGCCGGTGTGCGGTACAACATTCGGGTCACGCCGGACCAGCCGCCGCAAGTGACGATAGTCGAACCGACGGATCTGATACACCTGCTGCCCAAGGATGCGAAAGCCGTCGGGCTATCCGTACTGGCGCGCGACGATTACGCGATATCGCGTGCCAGCCTGCACATGACGCTCGCGCGCGGCAGCGGTGAAAACGTCCGCTTCACCGACCGCGAAGTGCCGTTGCCCAAATCGGCGGACCCGAAATCGCGCGGTTGGAAAAAGCAGTGGACGCTGGAGGAGCTGGGGATGGAGCCGGGCGATGAACTGTACTTCTTCGTCCGTGCCGCCGACAACGCGCCGGCCAATCCGCACACCACGCAATCGCCGACCTACACGCTGCGCCTGCCCGGACCCGATGCCGAAAGCCTGGATTCGACCGCGCTGCCATCGATGGTCAAGCCGGAGAACCTGCGCAGCCAGCGCCAGATCATCATCGATACCGAACAGCTGGTCGCAGATCTGCAAGCGAATCCGAAGATGCCGGCCGCCACATTCCGGTCCCGCAGCGAGGGCATCGCCGCCGACCAGGCGGCGTTGCGGCTGCGTTACGGCCAGTTCCTCGGCGAGGAATCGAGCTTGTTCGGCGACGAGCACGGACATGGGGGCGAGGGGCATAAGGAGGATGGGCACGAAGGCGGCCACGCCGGCGAGGAGCATCACGGAGGGGCGGCAAAGATGGGCAGCGAGGTGGAGGCGATGCATCAATTCGGCCACGTTCACGATCAGGAAGACAACGCCACCATCTTCGATCCGCAGACCAAGGCGGTTCTCAAGCGCGCGCTGTCGGCGATGTGGGATGCCGAAAAGTCGCTGCGCGCGGTCTCGCCCAAGCCGGCGCTTCCCCCCGAGTACAAGGCGCTGGAGGCGATCAAGGAGTTGCAGGCCGCGGAGCGGGTTTATTTGCACCGCACCGCCTTCGTTCCACCGGCGTTGAAAGAGGAGAAGCGCATGAGCGGCGATATCGTCGGCGCGATGAGCTACAAGCGCGCGCAGGGCGCCGCCAGCGACAGCGTTCCGGCAGAGGTACGCGAGTTGGTTCAAGCGTTGGCGCGGGATGGCGCGTTGCCGGCGTTGTGGAGCAAATCGGCGCGCGACACGATCGCCGCCCGCATCACCGATCAAGAGCGCAAACTGAGCGCGCAACGCGCCGTTCAGGACGTGATGGACGGCTGCGTGCCATGCCGCGCCGAGCTGCGCGCCTGGCTGCGTGGCACGCTGACCGACGCACCGTTGCTGCTGCAGGCGCGGCCCTCTGTCGATAGCCCGTTCGTCCAGGCGTGGCACGGCAAGGAGCAGGCACGATGAGCGGCGCGGTGTCCATCATGAACATAGCCACGGTCGATGTCGACACGCTGGTCGTACCCGCGCTGGCACTGGCCGGCGGCGTCGTGAGCGCCATCCTTTTTGGCAGCAAGCGGCGGTGGATCAACGCGCTGCTGGTGACGGTTGGCGCGGCGGCGTTGGCGGTGGCGCTGGCTGATATTCGGTTGACGTCCAGGGGCGGCGATGCTTTGGCCATCGTCACCGATACCGGCGGCCGGATCGGCGAAGCGACGTTGCGCGCTATACCCGGCGCCGGCGCCCTCTCCTTGAGCGGGGACGGCTTGCGCGAGGCCGAGTGGCGCGATCTGCCAGCGCGTCCGCTGCAATGGAAACCGGCGCAGGTGGATCTGCCGTCGCTCGACTTCCCCCGCACGATGCCGCTTGGCCGTATCTTCACGCTGACCGTGCGTCGCCCCCAGGCGCAAACGGGATGGCGCTTGCAGCTGCTGGCTGAAAACAAGCAGGTGCTGGCGGACTCCGGGACCTTCGCCGCCGGCAGCGCACCCGCAGCCCGGTTGTCGGTTCAATGGCTGCCGCCGCTGGCCGAGGCGATGGTGTTGCGGGCCCGCCTCCTGGACGCCAAAGGCAAGACGATTGCGGACGGGCCGGTGCCGCTGCAAGTGACCGAAGCGGTGCCGCTGCAGATACAGGGACGATTCGATGCCGCGTCGTTCGATGCGCGGGCGTTGAATCGGCTGCTGTCCGACAGCGGTGCGATCGTCGATTGGAGCGTCACGCTGGGCAAGTCCATTGTTCGTGGCGAGACGGCGCGCGAGCCGCTGACCGCGCCGAACGCGATGATCGTCGATGCCGCTTACGTGGAAAAACTGACGCCGTCCGCGCGCACCGCGCTGCTGGCAGGGACCGGGCAGGGTGTGCCGTTGGTGATCCTGGGCGCGAACGCCGCCGACGTGGGCTTTTGGCAGCGCGAGCTGGGCTTGCGCCTGCGGCCGCAATCGCCGACGACGGAGAAGGAGGACCAGCGCCAGTTCAGTGTCGGGGGTGCTTCGTTGGTCATGCCGCCGGCGGCCCTGAATCCGGCCGATAGCGATGCTGGGACGTGGCCGGTGCTGGCTCGCGATGGCCGTGGGCAGCCGTGGCTCTGGCAGCGGGAGTTGCGTCAAGGGCGGGTGATTTGGGTTGGCGTATCGGAGTGGCACCGTTACGCGATCAGCGCACCGCAGGCATTGACGTTGTGGTGGCAGGACGCCATGGACCGGATGGCGCTGGCGGGCGTGCGGAAAACCGAATGGCGTTTTCCCGATCCGATGCCGGTGGTTGGGTTGCGCAGCGAGGTATGCGCGCAGGGGGCGGATGCGGGGGGGATGGTGGACGTGGAGGGCGGCCCGGCGTTGCCGCTGCAGGCGCGTAGCGACAAGGCGGACGGGCGTTGCGCGGCATGGTGGCCGCGGCGCGAGGGTTGGGTACGATTCAGCGCGGCGGGGATGGCCACGCCGGCGATGACGTATGTGTACGCGGCCAGCGATTGGCCGCTGTGGCAGCGCTCCTTGCGCCGAGAGGCGACCGCGCAATACGCGGCGCGGGCACGCGCGGCGGGCGTGGCGGGTTCAGCGGAACGCCCGCTGTCACCGACGCCGTTCGCGTTGCTGTTCGCTGCCTGCATGCTGGCGCTTTGGTACCGGGACCCCAAAGCCGCCACGGAATCACGTAGGGCGGATTAGCGAAGCGTAATCGGCCATGCATGATCCGTAGGCGGCGCATGCATGGCCGATTACGCTGCGCTAATCCGCCCTACGTGGTTCCGTGTTTCCGTGGCTCCGTCTCCCCACGTACTACCAGCCGTTCAGCCGCGGCCAGCATTCGATGCCGCCATCGTCGCCCAGCGCCTGGTACTCCGCATACTGCGCGCCGGTGGCGCAGGCGTGGTTGGGCAGGATGCGCAGTTGCGTACCGATCGGAAAACGCTCGGCGATATCGCCATCGACACCGTCGCGCAGCGACAGGATGCCGTGCTCCTGATTGGCGCCGCTGAGCACATAACCGGCGATCGGCACGCCATCGACGTCGCACACCTGGCCGTAGCCGAAATCCTGTTTCTGCTTTTGCGTGCCACGGTCGCGGCTCATCGCCATCCAGCCGGCATCGACG
>DATMSN010000150.1:0-2266 GCA_035565375.1 Duganella sp.
GACCAGCGCGCGCGCCAGCGCCACGCGTTGGCGCTCGCCGCCGGACAACTCGCCCGGCACGTGGGTGACGCGCTTGGCCAGATTGACGCGGGCGAGGATTTCCTGCGCCGCGCTGGTCGCCTCGCCGCGTTTGACGCGCCGTATCATCAGCGGCATGCCGACGTTGTCGAGCGCGGAGAACTCCGGCAGCAGGTGATGGAACTGGTAGACGAAGCCGAGCGAGGCGTTGCGCAGGTCGCCGCGCGCCGATTCGCTCAGGCTCGCGAAGTCCTTGCCCAGCAGGGTAACGCTGCCGGTGGTCGGCGTATCGAGGCCGCCCAGCAGATGCAGCAGCGTCGACTTGCCGGAGCCGGAGGCGCCGACGATGGCGACACGTTCGCCGCGCCGCACGTCGATGTCGATCCCGGCCAGCACCTGCACCGCGTAGCTTCCCTGCCTGAATGTCTTGCCCAGATTGCGGCAGGACAGCACCACCGGTTGCGGATTGGTCATAGGATCACTCATAGCGCAGCGCCTCCGCGGGTTTGACGCGGGCGGCCCACCAGCTAGGGTAGATCGTCGCGACGAACGCCAGGACCACGGCCACGCCGCCGATCTTGAAAACGTCCGGCCAGCGCAGGTCCGACGGCACGGCGCTGATGTAGTAGATATCCTTCGACAAGAACTGCACTCCCAATAAATGTTCGATAAACGGCACGATGACGTCGACGTTGAGCGCCACCAGCACGCCGCCGGTCACGCCCAGGATGGTGCCGAGGATGCCCACCAGGGCGCCCTGGATCATGAAGATCTTCATGATCGAGCGCGGCGAGGCGCCCAGCGTGCGCAGGATGGCGATGTCGGCCTGCTTGTCGGTCACCGTCATCACCAGGGTGGAGACGAGGTTGAACGCGGCGACCGCGATGATCAGGGTCAGGATGATGAACATCATGCGCTTTTCGGTCTGCACGGCGGCGAACCAGTTGGCGTTCAGTTTGGACCAGTCGCGCATGATCAGGTCACCGGACATCGTGCGCTTCAGGTCTTGCGCCACCTGCGGCGCGCGGTGCATGTCGGACAGGCGCAGTCGCAGGCCGGCCGGCGCGTCCATGCGCAGCAGCTTTTCGGCGTCGGCCAGGTGCACGAAGGCGAGCGCGGAGTCGAACTCGTTGTGGCCCGCCTCGAAAATACCGACCACATTGAAGGAGCGCAGGCGCGGCAGCACGCCGGCGGGCGTCGGCTGGCCCTGGGCCAGCGCCAAGGTCACCTTCTCGCCCAGGTTGACGTGCAGCGCGCGCGCCAGCTCGATACCGAGCACGATGTTGTAGCTGCCCGGTTGCAGCGCGTTGAAATTGCCGCGGCGGGTCTGCTTGGCGACGTCGGAGACGTTCGGTTCCTGCTCCGGCAGCACGCCGCGGATGATGGCGGGCCGCAGCACGTCGTCGCGCACCAGCATGCCCTGGGTTTCGGCGAACGGCGCGGCGCCGATCACTTCGGGATTCTTGCGCGCCTCGGCGGCCTCGGCCTGCCAGTTCGGCATCGAGCCGCGCATGTCGAACACTTCCACGTGGGCCAGCACCGACAGCATGCGGTCGGTCACTTCCTTCTGGAAGCCGTTCATCACCGACAGCACGACGATCAGCGCGGCCACGCCCAGGCCGATGCCGGCCATGGAGATGAGGGAGATAAAGGAGATAAAACTGTTGCGTCCGCTGCGCTTGCCGGCGCGCGTGTAACGCAGGCCGACCAGCCATTCAAACGGTAGATTCTTGACAATACTCATGGGTTCCAACAGGGCTCAACGATGTGTGAGCCCGAAGTTTGCCATACAAATACGATTTCATGGGTGAAACACCTCACCTTCCCCCCAGAAATCGGCGCGCCTCCGGGGTGCGGCGGCGCCGCTTAAGCGGGCGTTAAGCGAACTTTTCGTTCCGAATTGAGATTTATCCATGAACTTGGTTTTATTGCAACGCCTTCGCGGAAGGTTCTATTTTGTCTTGCCAACTTTCTCCGCCCCTGAAATTGAAAGATATTTTCGGGCGTTGCCGCAATGCCCTACAATCTCGGCATGACTGAAATCACCCTTGTTCTGCCGTACGCGCTTCCCCCGCCGGAAATGGCGCGCGATCTGATCCGCGCCCTGCAAACACCCGCCCTGGCGGCGCTGCTATCGCGCCACAGCGATGCGCAAACCACCACGTTCGACAACAACAGCCGCGTGTTGCCGCATGAGGCGTGGCTGAGCCACGCGCTGGGCCTGGCGCCCGCGCCCGACCATCCCGAC
>DATMSN010000151.1:0-6923 GCA_035565375.1 Duganella sp.
GGCGACGGCGGCGGCCTTGCCGGCGGCACCGATCGGCGCGGCCGGCGTCAGCGCGTTCAATTCGCGCAGCAGGGTCTTGAAGCCGTACTGGCCGAAGAAGGACAGCAGGGTTTCCGAATCCTCGGGGCGCGCCACCAGCGATTCGCTGATCGACATCATGTGCTCGGACAGGTCGCAGTCGGTCTTGACGGTGATCAGTTCGCGGCCCTTCGGCAGCCACGCGAGCGCGTTGCGCAGGTTCTCGCCGACGGCGCCGGTGATCTTGTCGGCGTTGGCCATCACGCCGTCGAGGCTGTCGTACTGCGTCAGCCACTTGAGCGCCGTCTTCGGGCCGCACTTGGCCACGCCGGGCACGTTGTCGACGGTGTCGCCGATCAGTGTCAGGTAATCGATGATGCGGTTCGGCGGCACGCCGAACTTGGCCAGCACGCCGGCCTCGTCCATCTTCTCGTTGGTCATCGTGTTGATCAGCATGACTTGCGGATTGACCAGTTGCGCCAGATCCTTGTCGCCGGTCGACACCACCACCTTCATGCCGGCCTTGGCCGCGTCCACCGACAAGGTGCCGATGACGTCGTCGGCCTCGACGCCGTCGACCATCAGGATCGGCCAGCCCATGGCCTTGACCGCGATATGGATGGGCTCGATCTGCAGGCGCAGGTCGTCCGGCATCGCCGCGCGCGTGGCCTTGTACTCGGGATACATGTCGTCGCGGAAGGTCTTGCCCTTGGCGTCGAACACGCAGGCGATGTAGGCGGCCGGGTAGTCGGCGCGCAGGCGGCGCAGCATGTTGACCATGCCGTGCATGGCGCCGGTCGGGTGGCCGTCCGGGCTGCGCAGGTCGGGCAGCGCGTGGAAGGCGCGGTAAAGGTAACTGGAACCGTCAACTAACAGCAGGGTATTTTGCATAGGAACTAGAGAGATGTGAGGGCGAAAGCGCGCGCTTTGCCGCGAATGGCGCATTATCGCAGGTTTTGGCCGCCGCCCGCCGGCCGCGCCCGCGTTTCAAGTATGACAATATTCAAGATTTCCTGTTGGGAAAGCAACAGTGGATGCGCCGGAAAACGGCGAGAAATCGGCCGCCGCGCACAGCGAAGCGTGTCTGTTTGTTACAATGGATCATACATAAAAATTCCACGGCTTTTTACCTACTAAGGCGATCCATCATGACGCGCACCCTCCTCCTCTGGCCGGCCCTCCTGCTGACGCTCGGCGCCAACGCGTACGCGCAGTCGACTCCGAGCCAGGCTCCGCCCAAGCTGGAAAAACTCGAGGAGGTGGCCGACGATCCGATCACCGTGACGGCCAAGCCGGCGCCCGAGCGCCAGATCACCGAACGCCGCGACAACAGCGGCAACGTGGTGGAGGCGACCGTCAAAAGCGGTCCGAGCACGTACACCTTGCGCCCCACCCACCCGGTCGGCACGTCGCTGCCCGGCGACGCCATGTCCGGCGCCGCGCGCGGCCCGCAGTGGACCGTGATGCAATTTGGCGGAAAGAAAAAGAAAAATCCGGAGGACGACGCCGCCACCGACGCCGACGCGCCGCCACCACCGCCCGCGCCGGCCGCCAAGTAAATCCGGTAGTATCACAAACATCATACAAGACGCGCCTGCTCCGGCAGGCATCCCGGCCCACCGCCACGGCGGCGGCCGACCCACCGAACCTCATCAAGTTTTCACATGGCAGTGTTTACCCCGGTCACCCTGGACGAGATCAACCAGTGGATCACGCAATTCCCCCTCGGCAAGCCGCTGGCCCTCAAGGGCATCGCCTCCGGCATCGAGAACAGTAATTTTTTCTTGACCACGGAGCGCGGCGAGTTCGTGCTGACGATCTTTGAAAACTTATCGTTCGAGCAACTGCCGTTTTATCTGAACCTGATGCGCCACCTGGCCGACCGCGGCGTGGCCGTGCCGGCGCCGGTGGCCACCGCCCTGGGCGAGCTGATCGTGCCGCTGCACGGCAAGCCGGCGTCCATCGTCACCAAGCTCGACGGCAGCTCGCAAATGGACCCGCGCCCGGCGCACTGCGCCGAAGTGGGCGCCATGCTCGCGCGCATGCATCTGGCCGGCCGCGACTATCCGTTGCAACAGCCCAACTTGCGCGGTCTGGACTGGTGGAACGCGACCACGCCGCTAGTGCTGCCCTTCCTGTCGGACAGCAACGCGCACTTGCTCAAGGCCGAGATGCACTTCCAGGAGGCGTTCGCCGGCTGCGACACCTACCGCAAGCTGCAAAGCGGCCCCGTGCACGCCGACCTGTTCCGCAACAACGTCATGTTCGACGGCGAGCGCCTGACCGGCTTCTTCGACTTTTACTTCGCCGGCTGCGACACCTGGCTGTTCGATGTCGCCGTCACCGTCAACGACTGGTGCATCGACCTCGAAACGGGCGTGCTCGACACGGCGCGCGTGCGCGCCCTGCTCGACGCCTACCACGCGGTGCGCCCGTTCACCGACGCCGAGCAAACCGCGTGGCAGCCGATGCTGCGGGCGGCGGCGCTGCGCTTCTGGCTGTCGCGCCTGTACGACTATTACCTGCCGCGCGAAGCCGAAATGCTGACCCCGCACGATCCGACCCACTTTGAGCGCATCTTGCGCGAACGCATCGCCACGCTGGCGCCGAAACTTTTCTGATGAATAAATTCCCCGCGCGCGCCGGTTGGCAATGGGTCAAGCAGGGCATGATGCTATTCCGCAAGCAGCCCGGCGGCCTGATGGCGCTGCTTTTCTGCTGCATGTTCGTCTCGCTGATCTCGATGATCGTGCCGCTGCTGGGACAGATCGCGCCGTTCATCCTGACGCCGCTGTTCTCGATCGCGCTGCTGGAGGGTTGCGCGCAGGTCGACCGGGGCCAGCGCGCGCTGCCGAATTTGCTGCTGAGCGGCTTTCGCAAACCGGCGCGCAACCCGCTGCTGGCCATGGGCGTGCTCAACCTGCTGTTGCTGGTGGTCGCGCTCGGGGTGTTGTACGCGATGGCTGGCGACGCGGTGATGCAGATGAGCACACGCCCGCCGCAGATCGACCAGAGCCAGCTGGAAGGCTTGCTGGGCGCCGCGTTCACGTCGTCGACGATCTACACGGTGGGCTGGATGTTGACCTGCCTGGCGGCGCCGCTGATCTACTGGCAGAAGATGCATCTGAACAAAGCGCTGTTTTTCAGCGTGGTCGCGGTGTTGCGCGGCTGGAAGGCGTTCCTGACGGCGGCGGTGACGCTGCACCTGATGTACTTCGTCGGTTGCAAGATCGTCGTGCTCATCCTCGGCACGTCGCAGCTGGCGGTGGCGGGCATCTTCACGCTATTCCTGATCACCATCGTGCTCACGCACTGCACGCTGTACGTCGCCTACCGGCAGATCTTCGGTGCCCTGGAAACTGCGGCGCCACCCAAGTCCGATCCCCCGCAACCGTTGCTTTAACTCCGGGGTCAGGTCCACCATTTCTACACGGACGGGACTGTGGCGCCTTAGGACGCGCGCAACAGCGCGCTCAACCCGGCCGTTTCACGGTCATAGGGTTGAGCTCGTGTAGAAATGGTGGACCTGACCCCGGAGTTTCCAGTTCAATGGGCTAAGCGCTCGAGCTTGGCGATGCTGAGATCGAGCACTTTCATGCCGTTGCTGCCGAAGTTGATCTGCGCCCGCGCGTTGGCGCCGCTGCCTTCGATGTTGACGATGACCCCTTCGCCGAATTTGCCGTGCGCGACCGACTCGCCGATGCGCCAGCCCGCGCCCGCCGACTTGTGCGCGATCTTTTGCGCGATCGCGTTGTCGGAGCCGGCCAGCGGCACCACGTCGTCCCACGGCGTTTTCTTGTTGGCGAACCAGTGCGACTGCACCTTCGGCGACAACCATTTGAGCGAGTCCTCCGGCAACTCGTCGAAGAAGCGCGATTTCATGTTGTAGCGGGTTTGCCCGTGCAGCATGCGCGTCTGCGCGAAGCACATGTACAGGCGCTGGCGCGCGCGCGTGATCGCCACGTACATCAGGCGCCGTTCCTCCTCCACGCCGCCGTCCTCGCGCGAGCTGCTCTCGTGCGGGAACAAGCCCTCCTCCAGCCCGGTGATGAAGACGTTGTTGAACTCCAGCCCCTTGGCCGAGTGCACCGTCATCATCTGCACCGCTTCCTGCCCGGCCGTGGCCTGGTTGTCGCCGGCCTCCAGCGACGCGTGCGACAGGAACGCCGACAGCGGCGACATCACCGTCGCCAGCGGGGCGTCGGCGTCGAGGATCTCGAAGCCGTCCTCGTTGACCACCGGCAGGCCGGACTGCTCCTGCGAGCGCGGCCCCAAATGCGCCGGCGCACCCTGGCCGAAGCCTTCCTCCGAGACGAATTGCGTCGCCGCGCTGACCATCTGCTCCAAGTTTTCGATGCGGTCGGCGCCTTCTTTTTCAGTCTGGTAGTGCGCCAGCAGGCCGCTGGCCTCCAGCACCACGCGCACCAGTTCCGGCAGCGCCATCTGCTGCGTCTCGAAGCGCGCCCCCTCGATCAGCTTGACGAAGCCGCCCAGCGACGAGCCGGCCTTGCCCATGACGTACGGCACCGCCGCGTACAGCGACACCCGGTGCTGGTCGGCCGCCGCCTGCAACGCTTCGATCGAGCGCAGGCCGATGCCGCGCGTGGGGAAGTTGACCACGCGCAGGAAGGCCGAGTCGTTGTGCGGGTTGTCCATCAGTTGCAAATACGCGATCGCGTGCTTGACCTCGGCGCGCTGGAAGTAGCGCAGCCCGCCGTACACGTGGTACGGGATGCCGGCCGAGAACAAAGCGTGCTCGATCACGCGCGATTGCGCGTTGGACCGGTACAGCACCGCGATCTCGCTGCGCGAGGCGCCGTCGGCGATCAGGTTCTTGGTCTCTTCGATGATCCATTGCGCCTCGGCCAGGTCGGAGCTGGCCTCGTACACGCGCACCTGCTCGCCATGGCCGGCGTCGGTGCGCAGGTTCTTGCCCAGCCGTTTGCTGTTGTTGGCGATCAGCACGTTGGCGGCGTCGAGGATGTGGCCGTGCGAACGGTAGTTCTGCTCCAGCTTGATCAGGTTCTTGACGTGGAACTCGCGCTCGAAGGCGCTCATGTTGCCGACGTTGGCGCCACGGAAGGCGTAGATGCTCTGGTCGTCGTCCCCGACGGCGAACAAGGCGCCGCCGCCCTGCTCGCCGTGACCGGCCAGCAGCTTGAGCCACTTGTATTGCAGATCGTTGGTGTCCTGGAACTCGTCGACCAGGATGTGCTGGAAACGCTGCTGGTAATGCTGGCGCAGCGGCTGGTTGCGGCTGAGCAGTTCATACGTGCGCAGCAGCAGCTCGGCGAAGTCGACCACGCCTTCGCGCTGGCATTGGTCGTCGTACATCTGGTACAGCTCGGCCTTCTTGCGCTCGTCGGCGTTGTACGGGTCGATCTTGTCGGCGCGCAGGCCCTGGTCCTTGGCGCCGTTGATGAAGTACATCACATCCTTCGGCGGGAACTTCTCGTCGTCGACGTTGTTGGCCTTGATCAGGCGCTTGATCGCCGACAGCTGGTCCTGCGAGTCGAGGATCTGGAACGTCTGCGGCAGCGCGGCGTCGCGGTGGTGCGTGCGCAGCAGCCGGTTGCACAATCCGTGGAAGGTGCCGATCCACATGCCGCGTGTATTGATCGGCAACATCGCCGACAAACGCGTCGTCATTTCCTTGGCGGCCTTATTCGTAAAGGTCACGGCCAGGATGCCGGACGGCGACACCTGCCCGGTCTGGATCAGCCAGGCGATGCGGGTCGTCAGTACGCGGGTTTTGCCGGAGCCTGCGCCCGCCAGAATCAGGGCGCTCTGGGCCGGCAGGGTCACGGCAGCGAGTTGTTCGTCGTTAAGATTGTGAAGAAGATTTTGCATGCCGTGATTATACCGGCAGCGGACCTCCCGGGTCGGTCCATGTGGTGGCGAGGCGGCAGCCGCCGGGACGAACCGCACTCCCGGCGGATGCTGGTGTTGCCTACATCCGCGCCGGCGCCGGCACCGCTTTGCCGCTGCGGATGGTTTCCTGCATCAGGGCCTTGAAGTCGAGGTCGGCCTGGCGCGTTGCATTGACCTGCTCGCGGCTCAGCTCACCCATGCGGCGGCCCAGTTCGGCCATCGGTTGGTTGGCCTCGGCCATTTTCTTGTTGAGCTCCTTCATCGGCTCGCTGTTAACACGCGCCTTGGCCATCTTCTGCGCCATGTCGCGCTGCAATTGCGCCATCTCCTTATTCAATGGGGAGATCTCTTTCTGGTACGCCTGCACCGTCTCGTTGTGTTTGCGCAGGTTTTCCGGACTCTGGTCACGGGCCAGCGCCTCGGCGGTCGCGGCGACGCGCATGCCGGCGGCTTCTTGCTTTTTCCCCAACGCTTCCATCTGCCGCTCCAGCCGCTCGCGCTCGGCCGCGCCAGGGCCGGTTTCCATGTCGCGGGTCAGCCTGTCGATTTGCGCACCGAGGCCGTCCATGACTTTTCCCTGGCTGTCCATCTGCTTGGTTTGCGCCTCCATGCGCGCCTCGATCGCACGGACCGGTTTCCACAACGCCTGGGTCTTGGCCAGCACCGCCGGGTCCTGGATCAGATAGGTCTTGCCGCCGTCACGGTACCAGACGAAGTCGCCCTTGATCTTGGGCCGCAGTTCGCCGATGCTGCGCATGTCTTCGGCATTTCCGGAGACGTGCACCTGATCCTTGCTGTTGTTCACGATGGCGTAGGCATTGTCGACCTTCGTATCGGACATGCTCATCGTCGTATAGCTAAGGGAAACCGGCCCCTTGGGCGCCGCCGGAACGGCTGGCATTGGCGGAGTTGCCGGCATTGCCGGAGTGGCCGGTGTCGCTGGCATTGCCGGAGTTGCCGGTGTGGCTGGCATTGCTGGCAGGGCCACCATAGCCGGGACTGCCGCTGCTGCTGGCGCGGCCGGTGGCGCTGGC
>DATMSN010000152.1:0-3602 GCA_035565375.1 Duganella sp.
TGGCCTCGTGGCGGCGCGAGTAGCGGAAGTCGACCAGGGTGTTGAGGTTGGAATCGGCCACCGCGTAGACGTGGCCGCCGCGGCCGCCGTCGCCGCCGTTGGGGCCGCCGAATTCCTTGTATTTTTCATGACGGAACGACACGCAGCCGTTGCCGCCATCGCCTGCGGCGATGTCGATGAAGGCTTCGTCGACGAACTTCATGGGGTATCCAGTGTACAAATGAAGAAGCCCCGACAAAGCGGGGCTTCGAGCTGATCGAAGTGACTCGGGCTTATGCCGGGGTCACGTTGACCATGTGCTTGTTCAGTGCGCCCTTGACGCCGAACGACACGTGGCCGTCAACCAGTGCGAAAAGCGTGTGGTCCTTGCCCACGCCGACGTTCACGCCGGGGTGGAACTGGGTGCCGCGCTGGCGCACGATGATCGAGCCTGCGCTGATCAGTTCGCCGCCGAAGGCCTTCACACCGAGCATCTTGGGCTTGGAATCGCGCCCGTTTCGCGTTGAGCCGCCGCCTTTTTTCTGTGCCATGGAATCTGCTCCTTAGCCGGCGATCGCGCCGATTTGCAGTTCGGTGAACTGCTGGCGATGGCCTTGACGTTTCTGATAGTGCTTGCGACGGCGCATCTTGAAGATGCCGACCTTGTCGTGCTTGCCGTGCGACAGTACCGTGACTGTCACCGTTGCGCCGGACACCAGGGGCGTACCGATCTTGATGTCGCTGCCGTTGCCGACTGCGAGAACCTGATCGATCACGATTTCCTGGCCTACATCCGCAGCAATCTGTTCTACTTTAATTTTTTCGCCGGAAGCAACGCGATACTGCTTGCCGCCGGTTTTTATGACCGCGTACATGTGAACCTCTTAAGGAATGAGCTCTACGGCGAATTCCGCAGAGCCCAAGATTCTAGCACGGTTTGCACGCGCTAACATGGTTTGAGCCGGAGGGCCGCCGGGACGACGCGCGCTCCTCCCTATAATCTGCGCCTTCCGGCCTCGTGCCGCTGTCACTTTCGCATTCAGACGCGCCGCGCGCAAACGCCTTGCCAGTTCACGCCGCCGATACCTCCCCCACCGCCACCGTGCTGGATTTGATCGCCGGCGACATGGTCGAAGTCGACCGTGTGATCGCGCAGCGCCTCGACACGGGCGTGCCCCTGGTCAGCCAGGTGTCGAAGTACATCATCTCCGCCGGCGGCAAACGCCTGCGCCCGGCGCTGCTGCTGCTCATGTCGGGCGCGCTCGGCTACACGGGCGAGCAGCGCTTCAACCTGGCGGCGGTGGTGGAGTTCATCCACACGGCCACCCTGCTGCACGACGACGTGGTCGACGAGTCGACGCTGCGGCGCGGGCGCCCGACCGCCAACGAATCATTCGGCAATCCGGCCAGCGTGCTGGTCGGCGACTTCCTTTATTCGCGCGCCTTCCAGATGATGTTGGATGCAAACAACATGCGCGTCATGCAGATTCTGGCCGAGGCGACCAACGTGATCGCGGAAGGCGAAGTGCTCCAGCTGATGAACATGCACGACGCGACGCTGGACGAATCCGCCTACCTGCGCGTGATCCGCTCCAAGACCGCCAAGCTTTTCGAGGCCAGCACGCGGCTCGCCGCCGTGCTGGCGGGCGCCACGCCCGAAGTCGAGGAAGCCTGCGCCACCTACGGCCAGGCCCTGGGCACGGCCTTCCAGGTGATCGACGACGTGCTCGACTACGCCGGCGACGCGCACGAAACAGGAAAGAACGTGGGCGACGACCTGCGCGAAGGCAAGACCACGCTGCCGCTGATCTTCGCCATGCGGCGCGGCAGCCCGACCCAGGCCACGCTGGTGCGTGCAGCCATCGAGGCCGGCGACACCGCCCAGCTGGGCAAGATCGTCGAAATCGTCCATGCCACCGGCGCCCTGGAAGCCTCGCGCGCCGCCGCGGCCGACGAGGCAAAGCGCGCAATTCACGCATTGCGCAACTTTCCGTCCAATTTGCATGCCGACGGTTTGCTACAATTGGCGGCTCAGTTGCTTGAGCGACGTGCCTGAACACCTCACAAGAGTTGGCAAGGACGACTTCTCTTTTTCTGCAACCAATCGGGGTGTAGCTTAGCCTGGTAGAGCGCTACGTTCGGGACGTAGAGGCCGGAGGTTCGAATCCTCTCACCCCGACCAGTCATTGACTGGCACAAACAATGCCCGTGCCTGTTGCTGCGTAGCGATTTACAGGGACGGGTCGTTCAGCGATGATCGTGAAGCATTTTTTCACATCTCTTGCAATTCGCTGAATGGCTGCCGCCGAACTTCCTGTTAAAGAAAACACGCAAATCGCCCTCCCGGGCCTTGCGCGCGCCTTGGTTTCGGCCGGCAAGCTTCCCGCGAAGACCGCGGAAGACATCTATCAGAAGTCGCTCAACGGCCGGACCAGCTTCATTGCCGAGCTGACCGGCAGCGGCGCCGTCTCGGCCGCAGACCTCGCCCATACGCTTTCCAGCGCCTTCGGCGCCCCGCTGCTGGACCTGGACGCCATCGACCACCAGCGCCTGCCCAAGGACCTGCTCGACCCGAAGCTGTGCCACGCCTACCGGATCGTGGTTCTCAGCAAGCGCAACAACCGTCTCATTGTTGCAACGGCCGACCCCTCGGACCAGCAGGCGGTGGAAAAAATCAAGTTCGCGTCCCAGATGGGCGTGGACTGGGTCATTGCCGAATACGACAAGCTCTCACGCATGATCGAAGCCGCCGCGGTCAGCGCGGCGGAAACCATCAACAGCATCGTCGGCGCCGAGTTCGAGTTCGACGACGTCACGGCAGACACCTCGGGCGACGCCAACGAACAGGCGATTGCCGAAGTCGAGGACGCGCCGGTCGTGCGCTTCCTGCACAAGATGCTGCTCGACGGCGTCAGCATGCGGGCCTCGGACATCCACTTCGAGCCCTACGAGCACAACTACCGCGTGCGCTTTCGCATCGACGGCGAACTGCGCGAGATCGCAAGCCCGCCCACGCTCATCAAGGACAAGCTGGCCTCGCGGATCAAGGTCATCTCGCGGCTCGACATTTCCGAGAAGCGCGTGCCGCAGGACGGGCGCATGAAGCTCAAGATCGGTCCCGACCGCGTCATCGACTTCCGCGTCAGCACGCTGCCCACGCTGTTCGGCGAGAAGATCGTGATCCGTATCCTCGACCCGAGCAGCGCGCGCCTGGGCATCGACGCCCTGGGCTACGACGCCGACGAAAAGGAGCGCTTGCTGCATGCGATCGGCCGCCCCTACGGCATGGTGCTGGTCACGGGCCCCACGGGTTCGGGCAAGACGGTGTCGCTCTACACCTGCCTGAACCTGCTGAACCAGCCCGGCGTCAACATTGCCACGGCGGAAGATCCCTCCGAAATCAACCTGCCGGGCGTGAACCAGGTGAACGTCAACGAGCGCGCCGGACTCACCTTCGCCGCGGCGCTGCGCGCCTTCCTGCGGCAGGATCCCGACATCATCATGGTCGGCGAAATCCGCGACCTCGAAACCGCCGACATCTCGATCAAGGCCGCGCAAACGGGCCACCTGGTGCTCTCGACGCTGCACACCAACGATGCGCCGACCACGCTCACGCGCATGCG
>DATMSN010000153.1:0-10351 GCA_035565375.1 Duganella sp.
GCTGCGCGGGCTGGCCGACGAACGCCTGGCCATCGCCATCCGCCATATGCACGAAGGCATGACCCGGCCGTGGACGGTGGCGCAGCTGGCCAAGGAGGCGGCGTTGTCGCGCACGGTCTTCTTCGAACGCTTCAGCAACGCGGTCGGGGTGGCGCCGATGGAATATCTGCTGGCCTGGCGCATGGCCCGGGCCAAGAACCTGCTGCGACGCAAGGAGGCCGGTGTCGCCGAGGTGGCCCGGCAGGTCGGCTACGGCTCGGCCAGCGCGTTCAGCGTCGCCTTCGCGCGCCACGTCGGGCTGCCGCCGATGCGTTACGCGCGCGGGCAGGTCGACTAGCGACGGAAGGGACGAAGTAGCTTGATCCAACTGCCCTTATGTGTGGGCCGTGCCATCCTGATACGCGCCCAGCCAATGGCTGAAGGCTGCGTCCGAGTCGGGGCGCGCAAACAGGAATCCCTGCGCCATGTCGCAACCAATGCTGTTGAGAAAGTCGCGCTGGGCCTCCGACTCCACCCCCTCGGACACGACAGATAGGTTCAGACTATGTGCCATCACGACGGTGGCCTTGATAATCGCCGCGTCGAACGGTTTGGTGGCGATGTCGCGCATGAGCGACGCGTCGATCTTTATTTCGTCCGGCGCAATGCGGCTGATATAGCCGAGCGAGGAGTAACCGGCGCCGAAATCGTCGATCGCGATCTTCACGCCGAGGGCCTTGATCTGAGTAATCGCTTCCAGGTTTCTGTCGCTGTGCTCGAGCAGCACCTGTTCCGTAATTTCAATGCACAAGCGCTGTGGCTCCAGGCCACTGGCGCAGAGTGCCTCCCATATCGCAGGCACGAGGCGTCCGCTCTTGAACTGCGACGGCGACACGTTGACCGACACCATGACCGGTGCGCCGGCGCACTCAGGCCAGGCGGCAGCGGCGCTGCAAGCTTCGCGCAGAACCCATATCCCAAGCTGGTCAATCAATCCAATTTCCTCTGTCAGCGGAATGAACTCCTCAGGTAACAACATGCCGCGCTCTGCGTGTTGCCAACGGATCAGCGCTTCGGCCATCACCGCATGTCCATTGACCAGATCAACGATGGGTTGGTAGTAGAGCGTAAATTCTTGACGCTTGAACGCCTGATGAAGATCGGCGCTCAGCTTGATGCGCTTCTGCACAATTTCCATAAGTTCTGGTTGGTAGAATTGCAGGTTGCCGCGCCCCACAGCCTTGGCGTGATAGAGCGCGCTGTCGGCGTAGCGCAACAGCGTACGCGCGTCGCCAGCGTCGTCCGGACACATGCTCACGCCCAGACTGATGCCAACATACACGTCCCGGCCCCCCACGCGCATTGGGCGCGCGCATTCTTCACGCAGCTTGTCGGTCACCACCAGCACGTCCTCGGCGCTATGCAGTTCGGACAGCAGAATAACGAATTCGTCCCCGCCCATGCGCGCCACCGTATCGACTTTGCGCACCGAGGCAAGCAGCGTTTTGGCCACGGCCTGCAGCAACTCGTCGCCGCCCTCGTGGCCTAAGCTATCGTTGATCTGCTTGAAGTGGTCGAGGTCGAGAAAGACAACTGCCATGCGCCAGCCGTGACGGTGCGCCAGCAAGATGTTGTGTTCGATTTCATCGCTTAGCTTGGCCCGATTGGCAAGGCCTGTGAGGGGGTCGAAGTGGGCCAGGCGCGCCAGACGCGCTTCCACATCCTTGATTTCGGTTAAGTCGTGGATTTGCCAGAGATAGCATACGGGCTCATCGAGCTGGCGCAGCAATGACACGTTCACCAGCGTATGGATGACCGTGCCGTCCTTGCGGCGGTAGCGTTTTTCGAACTGGGATGACAAGGTCTTTCCGGCCAAGAGTTCGACCAGGACTGCTTGCTCTTCGCCACCTTCATCGGTATACGACACGTCACTCTGATCGTTCCCGATCAGAGCGGCATCGTCACTATCGAGCAAACTGCACACGGCACTGTTGACTCGCAAAAAGTGGTTATCCAGACCGATCAGTGCCATCCCTACCGGCGCCAGTTCGAACAGATTGCGAAAGTACTGCTCGCTTTGCTTGAGTTTTTGCTCGGCCAAGATGCGTTCATGGATGTCGCGAAACACCATCACCGCGCCCAACGCTTCGCCGTCCTCGCCAGTGATGGGCGCGGCCGAATCGTCCACCGGCAGAGATGAGCCATCGCGCGCGCGCAGCATGGTGCCGAACTCAATGCCGATGACGCTGCCTTGCGTTAGCGCCCGCGCCACCGGGGACGCCAGCGCGGCGCCGTCAATCGGGCTCGATATCGGTGCCACTTCGTCGATGTGGAGTCCAAGCGCCTCGTCCTGGGGCCAGCCGAGCATGGTTTCGGCAGCATGATTCATGAACCTGATTTTGCATTGCGCGTCGGTGGCAACGACGCCATCGGCCACGCAACGCAGGGTTGAGGCGAACCATTGCTCGGAATCGCGCAGCCGCCGCTCAAGCTTGGACTTATACAAGGCGATTTCTATCGCTGCGCGCAACTCGTTGGCCTGGAACGGCTTGGTCAGGTATCCGTAAGGCGCACTACGTGCGGCGCGTTCGACGGTTGCGCGGTCGCTGTAGGCGGTCAGGAATATCACGGGAATGTGCAAGCCGTGCCAAATCTGCCTGGCCGCCTCGATCCCGTCCATGTCGCCCTTGATAACGATGTCCATCAGGACCAGGTGCGGTCTACGTTCCCATGCAATGGCAATCGCGGACGAGCCATTGTCCGCCACGGCGCATACGGCATAACCCATTTCCTGCAACTGCTCTTGCAAGTCCATGGCGACGATGGCCTCATCCTCGACAATGAGGATGGACGCCAGGGCCGAGGCCTCCGGTTCCACAGTCATGTCCCTTTCCTTCGCGACTGGTCGGCGGCGCCAGCCTCCGGCCATGGCAGGACAAGGCTGGCGGTAGTGCCATCGTGAGATTCGAGCGAGAACTCGCCATCAAGCTGTGCGGAAAGCGCGGCTATAAGCCTTAGGCCTAATGTCGGCGCTTTAGTTCCGATATGCTGCGTTGGCATGCCGATGCCATTGTCGCGCACGCTAAGGCGCATGCGCTCGCCCGCGCGCGCCAGCTCCACTACGATACGGCCACCGCGTCCACCCGGGAAGGCGTGCTTAAGGCAGTTGGTAACGAGTTCGTTCAGAACCAGGCCAAGCGGAACAGCCATGTCCAGGCCAACCTTGATCGGCTCGACCTGGCATTCAAGGACGATGCCGCGCGCGCCAGCATCGGCCGTCTCGCCCAGGCGCGTGCATAGCTCTGCAACATAGCCGTCAAGCTCGATCGAGGACAAGTCACCCGACTGATATAGTTTTTCGTGCACGAGGGACATGGCACGCACCCGACCCGATGCTTCTTCCAGCGCCCGCCTGGCCATCGGGTCAGTGCAGGCGCGGGCCTGCATGCCGATCATGCTGGCGATCACTTGCAAATTGTTCTTGACGCGGTGATAGAGTTCCTTGAGTAACGTTTCTTTTTCCCCTAGCGCGGCCTGGATCTTGGCTTGGTCCAGGCGCGCCTGGCTGATATCGCGCACGGTGGCAAGCACCATGCCGCCAGCTGCCTCGCCGAGGGGGCTGAGCGCCACCTCGACGGGAAAGGTATCGCCATTTGCGCGGCGCGCCAGCAAATGCAGGCCCTTGCCCATCGAGCGCGCCAGCGACGCGCCCGCGTAGACGGCACGGTGCGCGACATGGCCTGACGCCAGTTCCTCCGGCATCAAGCTTTCCACGCCCAAACCCACCAATTGTTCGCTGGCATAGCCGAACACTTGCTCGGCCACGATGCTAGCGCGCATGATCCGACCGTCGGCGCCGACCAGCAGCACGGCATCGGGCGATTCGTCGAACAGACGACGCTGGAACGCTTCGCTCATCAGCAACTGGTCCTGCAGCGCGCGCAGGTCGCGCTCGGCTCGCTCGGCCCTATCGCGCTCTACTGTGCGCCTGAGCAGGAGTTGCGATGCAGCCCTCATTTCGGCAGCCACCTCGTCCGCTTCCTTCAGACGCAGCTCCTGCGGCGCAACCGCCTTGCCCGCGCCGAGTGCCTGCGCATGCGGACCAAGGGCACGGATCGGGCGCGCAATACCCTCGGCCACGATAGCCGCGAGCGCGAGTCCAGCTAGCAACGAGAACGCAGCCATGGCGAGCAGACGTGTGAACGCGGCGTGGCGCTCGCGGGCCAGAACCGCGGTTGGAACCCCGATGGCCACGCACCAGCCGGAGATGGACGAGCGACTAAACGCGCTTACCACGGGAATACCCTCGAGCGTACGAATCTCGATGCTGTCTTCAGCCACCTCGCGCATCCTTCGTATCAGGGACGGTGCGCCGTAGTGTCCGACGAAGCGATCTTGCTCCCATGTGCGTGCCACAATTACACCGCGGCTGTCGAAAATGGCGGCCACGCTGACGGCCTCAATGCGTTGCCTCCCCAGGATTTCTAAAAACTGGGCAGGCAGGAGGCCCATCGACAGGTCATACACGACTTTGCCATTGCGCATGACCGGCACGTCGATGCCAATGACAGGCTGGTGCGTGACACCGCCAAGGTAAAGGTCGGAGATAACAGGCTGTGCACCGGCAAACACGGCATGCAGTTGCGCTGGATTGCCGTGACGCGGTAGCGATGCCCCGAATGGGCGCAAGGTGTTGAGAATTTGTTGTCCTTGATTATCGCTAAGTACAAAATTGCTCTGCGGGTAGAGCGCCCGGATCGCCACCGCATGCGAATAAAAGGCGCGCAAGTCTCCGTTGGTCAGTACGGGGGATGCCGCAAGGGTTTGCAGCGTGCCGCGCGCGTGCGATAGTTCGCGATCAACGGCCTGCATCAAGGCGCGGGCAGTCTCGATGCGCCTTTGTCCGATTAATGTCGTCTCGCGGTGATTTAAATCGACCACCATTACGGCGGTGGCGGCCAGAACGGGAAGCATGCTCACCACAACGAGCAGCGATAGCCAGTGGCGGATCGTCAGGCGTATCCTTGACCGTGGCATATTCCTGCCTCCATTCCGGCGCACTCGTTCATCGCACCAGCGTACACGCAGATGACCGAGTCGGGCGCACACATTGCGCCAGGCGCGGCGGCCACGACCGTGTGAAATGGCAATAAAGAATATCAATGCCGGACAGCGCGTGACTGTCTTGTGCGGCCATCACGCCAAACCGGGACCGCTCGGCACGATGTGGATCAAAGACGCGACCGCTTTTTGCGCTACCGTCTAAACCATACGACCATCATCGAGGAGCTGAACCATGGACGCGCGTGTCAACAGTGGTTTCCAGGCCCGCATCAATCTGATGCGATTGCTCGCGGCGGGGATGGCGGTGATCTATCACGTCCGGTTCATGTTGTTCGCGGCCTATCCCGAGGTGCCCGAAAAGGGCCTGGTCCTGAAATCCTTTTATTTTTTCACCAGCCTGGGCCACGAGGCCTTCGTTGTCTACATGGTGATCAGCGGCCTGGCGCTGGGCGGGCTGTCGGTGCACCGCTGGCGCCACGGCGTCGATCCGCAAGCCGACCTGCTGCGCCGCTCCACGTGGTTCTATTGCCTGCTGACGCCGGCGCTGTTGCTCGGCGGCGCGCTGGACTTCATCGGCACCCGCGCGCTGGCGCGTCCGGATGTCTACGCCTACTTCACCATGTTCTCCCCGAGCCTGGACCTCGCGGCGTTCGCCGGCAACATGCTGATGCTGCAGCGCTTCGTCGTTCCGGGGCTGGGCAGCAACACGATGCTCTATCTGTTGGCGTACGAATGCTGGGCCTATTTCGCGCTGGCGGCGTTGTTCGTTCTGGGAAAGCGAAGCCGCACGTCGGGGTGGTGCGCCGCCGTCGCCGTTGCCCTCGCGGGAAGCGTGCTGGCGTCGGAGTTCTTCGGCTATCTGCTGTTGTGGATGATGGGGGCGGGCGTCGGCTGGCTGGGCTACAACACCAGGGTGCGTTTCCCGCGCCGGTATGGAACGCCCGCGTTCGTGATCGGCCTGCTGGTGTCGCGCTGGGGCGGGGCGCATGTCGAGCAGGTGCCCGAGGCGCTGATTCCGGCGGCGCGGATGGCGCTCGATTTGCTGTTCGGCGCCAGTTTCGCGCTGCTGACTGTGTCCTGGCTGGCCGCGCCGGCTATCCCGGCGCCGGTGTCGTGGCTGCGCCGGGCCGCGTGGCGGCTCAACCGCTGGTTCAGCGGCGCCAGCTTCGTGTTGTTCACAACGCATTTTCCGTTCATGATGTTTATCGTGGCCGTCGCGTCCACGGTGTTCGACATTCCGATCGGCGGACAACCCGGCGCGGTCGCGTTCCTGATGTTTGGCGCGGTCGTGTTCGCCATCTATCTGTACGCGTATGCGTTTTCGGCCGTGGCGTCGCGCCTGGCGCGGGGCGTGCGGCGCCGGATGCGCGCCCGCGGGGCGGCCAGGTTGCCACTGTCGATTTGATCTTCGTGGTCTCGATCATCGGTTTCGCGCCGCTGATTGATGGCGGCGGCATGGCCCTTGCAGGCCCGCGCGGATGGACTTGCGTCGTATCAGCAGGTAGACCGCCGGCACGACGAACATCGACAGCAGCGGCGCGGTGATCATGCCGCCCACCATCGGCGCCGCGATGCGCTGCATGACCTCCGAACCCGTTCCCGATCCGGTCATGACCGGTACCAGCCCGCCGATGATCACGGCGACCGTCATCGCCTTCGGCCGCACACGCAGCACGGCGCCCTCGCGTATGGCGTCAAGCAGGTCGGCCTCGCCTGGAGTGCCTTGCGCCAGCCGGGCTTCCCAGGCGTGCTTCAGGTACAGCAGCATGATCACGCCGAATTCGGCCGACACGCCCGCCAGGGCAATGAAACCGACACCGCTCGCGACCGACAGATTGTGGCCCAGCGCCCACAGCAGCCAGATGCCGCCCGCCAGCGCGAACGGCAGCGTCGCCATGATCAGCGCCGCCTCGTCGACGCGCTTGAAGGTCAGATACAGCAGCACGAAGATGATGAGCAAAGTCATGGGCACGACCACCTTGAGCTTGGCGGTGGCGCGCTCCAGGTATTCGAATTGCCCGGACCAGGAGACCGAGTAGCCTGCCGGCAGAGCCACCTCCCTGGCGACCAGCTGCTGCATTTCATGCACCGCGGAGCTGAGATCCCGGCCCCGGATATCGACGTACACCCAACCCGACAGGCGTGCGTTTTCGCTCTTGAGCATGGGCGGGCCGTCGTCAATCCGGATCGTGGCCACGTCGCCGAGCCGAATCTGCGCGCCCCGTTCGGTCAGCACCGGCAGTTCGCGCAATTTCTCGACCGAGTCGCGCACCTCGCGCGGATAACGCACATTGATCGGAAAGCGTTGCAGGCCCTCGACCGTTTCGCCGACGTTGTCGCCACCGATGGCGCTCGACACGATGCTTTGCACGTCGGCGATATTCAGGCCGTAGCGCGCCGCCGCGTCGCGGTCGATATGAATGTCGACGTAGCGCCCGCCGTTGAGCCGTTCGGCGAGGGCCGACGATATGCCTGGCACGCCCTTGACGACCCGCGCGATCTCCCCCGTGATGCGGTCGATCTCCCGCAGGCTGGCGCCGGCCACCTTGACGCCGACCGGGCTCTTGATGCCCGTGGCCAGCATGTCGATGCGATTGCGGATCGGCGGCACCCAGATGTTGGACAGCCCCGGGACTTTGACAATGCGGTCAAGCTCTTCGACCAGTTTGTCGGTGGTCATGCCCGGCCGCCACCGGTCGCGCGGCTTGAACTGGATCGTCGTCTCGAACATCTCCAGCGGCGCCGGATCGGTGGCGGACTCGGCCCGGCCGGCCTTGCCGAAAACGGTTTGGACTTCCGGCACGGTCTTGATCAGGCGGTCGGTCTGCTGCAGCAGCTGCGCGACTTTGCCGGCGCCGATGCCAGGCAGGGCCGACGGCATGTACAGCAGGTCGCCCTCATCCAACGGCGGCATGAATTCGCCACCCAGGCGCGACATCGGCCAGATCGTCAGGAGCGCGATCGCGCCGGCCGCCACCAGCGTGGCTTTGGGGCGCCGCAGCACGACCTCCAGCAGCGGCCGATAGAGCGCGATCAGCCACCGGTTCAGCGGGTTTTTCCGTTCGTCCGGGATGCGCCCTCGAATCAGGTAGCCCATCAACACCGGGATCAGCGTCACCGCCAGGCCGGCCGCGGCCGCCATCGCGTACGTCTTGGTGAAGGCCAGCGGCGCGAACAGGCGGCCCTCCTGCGCCTCGAGCGTGAACACCGGAATGAAGGACAACACAATGATCAGCAGCGAGAAGAACAGCGCCGGGCCGACTTCGGCCGCGGCGTCGCCGATCACGGTCCATTGGGCGTCGCCTGCCAGCTTCCCGCCGGGGTGCGCGTGATTCCACGCCTCGATATGCTTGTGGGCGTTCTCGATCATTACCACGGCCGCGTCGACCATGGCGCCGATGGCGATCGCGATGCCGCCCAACGACATGATGTTGGCGTTCACCCCTTGGTAGGACATGACGATGTAGGCGATCAGTATCCCCAGCGGCAGCGATACGATCGCCACCAGCGCCGAGCGGATGTGGAACAGGAAGATCGCGCAGACCACCGCGACGACGATGAATTCCTCGATCAGTTTGTGCTCCAGATTGTCGACCGCGCGTTTGATCAGGTTGGAGCGGTCATACACCGGAACGATGTCTACGCCGGCCGGCAGGCTCGATTTCAGTTTGGCGAGCCTGGCCTTGACGGCGTCGATGGTTTCCAGCGCGTTCTTCCCGGAGCGCATGACGATCACTCCGCCGGCCACTTCGCCTTCGCCGTCCAGGTCGGCGATACCGCGCCGCATCTCCGGCCCCAGCGCCACCCGCGCCACGTCACCCAGGCGCACCGATACTCCGGCGTCCGTGGTCGTCAACGGAATTTTCCGGAAATCGTCGAGCGACTGCAAATAGCCCGACGCGCGCACCATGTACTCCGCCTCGCCCAGCTCCATCACGGCGCCGCCGCTTTCCTGATTCGCGCGCTGTACGGCCTCGATCACCTTGCCGTGCGGGATGGCGTAGGCGCGCAGCTTGTCGGGATCGAGCACGATCTGGTATTGACGCACCATGCCGCCCACGCTGGCCACCTCGGAAACGTTCGGCACCGCCTTGAGCTCGAACTTCAGGAACCAGTCCTGCAAGGCACGCAGCTGCGACAGGTCGAGCTTGCCGCTGCGGTCGACCAGCGCGTACTCGTAGATCCAGCCCACGCCGGTCGCGTCCGGACCTAGCGCCGTCCTCGCCTGCGCCGGCAGGCGCGATTGCACCTGGTTCAGGTATTCCAGCACGCGCGACCTGGCCCAGTAGGGATCGGTGCCGTCCTCGAACAGGATGTAGACGAAGGAGTCGCCGAAGAACGAATACCCGCGCACCGTCTTGGCGCCGGGCACCGACAGCATGGTGGTGGTCAGCGGATAGGTCACCTGGTTCTCGACGATCTGCGGCGCTTGCCCCGGATAGGTGGTGCGGATGATCACCTGCACATCGGACAAGTCCGGGATGGCGTCGAGCGGAATGCGCGCCAGCGACCATACCCCCCACCCGGCGATGAACACTGTCGCGAGCAAGACAAGGAAACGGTTGGCGATGGACCAGCGGATCAGTTTTGCGATCATTTCTTCACTCCCGCCGGTGCAGCTTGCGGGGGCTCGCCCATGCGGGTTGACGTGCCCTTCAGACTGGCCTCGGAATCGAGCAGGAACTGGCCCGACAGGACAATTTTCTGCCCGGCGCTCAGGCCCTTGCGGATCTCGGTCCGGCCATCGCCTTCACCGCCGAGCTCGACATCGACCGGCTGGAATGTCCCGCCGTCCCGGGCCAGTATCACGACGCTGCGCGTGCCGGTCTGGATCACAGCTTCCGACGGCACCAGCAGCACGTCGGCGTCGCGACCGGACGCGAAGGTAATCGTGGCGAACATGCCGGGCACCAGTTGTCCGCCGGTGTTCGCCAGTTCGATCCGTGCTTTGAGTGTCCGCGTGGCGGCGCTCACCTCGGGCAACACCGCGCCGACCTTGCCCTTAAACACGCTTCCCGGCAACGCCGGCGAGCGCGCCTCGACGGCGTCGCCGGGGCGCACCTTGGCCGCCACGTTCTCCGGCAGATCCGCGTTCACCCAAACCGTGGACAGGCCGTTGATGCGGAACAGCTGCGCGCCCGACGCCACGGTCATGCCTTCGCGTGCGCCAAGCTCCGCGACCACGCCGCCGATCGGCGCCGAGACGGTAAGGCGCGGATGCACCTTGCCGCTCGATTCGACCAGCCGGATCTGTCCGTCCGTCATCCCGGCCAGGCGCATGCGCTGGCGGGCGCCCTCGACCAGCGAC
>DATMSN010000154.1:0-3901 GCA_035565375.1 Duganella sp.
CGTCAACACCGTCGGCGGCGACGAGCACCGGCCGTACACGACGTGGATCGCGGCCGGCGGCGTGGACTGGAATCCCACCGAGAACCTGTCGCTCAAATGGGACGTGAACTACGTCAAGGCCACGCAGAAGCAGGACAACCGTTCCGTCAATCTCGATTCGGTGTCCGGTCTGGGCTGGTCCACCAGCCGCGTCGCCGACGGCGCGCCGCATCAGTTGAACTTCAGCGGCCCGAGCCTGACCGATCCGGCAAATTTCGTCTACCGCGATTACAACAACGGCACCAACCAGAAGTGGGACGACAGCGGCTACGCGAGCGCGCTCAGCGCCGCCTACAACGTTGGCGACGGTCTGCTGCGCCGCGTCAAGTTCGGTGGCCGCTACGCGCACCAGGAGAGCACCTACAACAACTACGCCTTCAACGGCCGGCCTCTGACCACCGACGGCAAGGCGCTCGCCGCGAACCGCTCGAACGCCATTTCGGTGGCCTCCGTCGGCCAGGTCGAGCAGTCGCCGACCAACTTCATGAAAGGCGAGACCGGCTACTCCGGTGGCTACCTGGTGTACGCGCCGGACCGGCTGCTGGGCAACCAGGTGGCCGCGCAGTTCCCCAACGCCGGCATCCGCCAGGAGGGCGACTATGTAGAAAACCTCGACGCGCGCCGCCTGATCAGCGAGAACACGCTGGCCGGTTATGTGATGGGCGAGTTTTCGGCCTTCGACGATCGCATCACCGGTAACGTCGGCGTGCGCGTGGTGCGCACCAAGGGCAAGGCCACCGCGCGCACCATCAACAACCAGACCACGCCGACCAGCTATCCGGAAATCTTCCGCGAGACGTCGTACATCAACGCGCTGCCGTCGCTGAACTTGACCGGCTATATCACGCCCGATTTCCTGGCCCGCTTCGGCTACGGCAAGGGTATGACGCGCGCCGGGCTGGACCAGCTCAATCCAAGTATCTCCGTCAATCCGGTCACCGGCACCGGCAACGTCGGCAATCCGGACCTGCGGCCGCAAACGGCCAACAGCTTCGACCTGTCGCTGGAGCGCTACTTCAGCAAGTCGAACTATGTGTCGGCGGCGATCTTCGACAAGGAGATCAGCGGTTTCTTCAACGGCATCACGCAGTGCCAGACGGTCGGCACCGCCGTGCCGTACTCCGGCTCGGCCGACAACGGCTGCACCGGCGGGCAGTATTCGGTGACCAAGTCGGTCAACTCGGAAAACGGCTATGTGCGCGGCATCGAACTGGGCGGCCAATACTTCTTCGACGCGTTCGGCGGGGTCTGGAAGAACTTCGGCGTGGCCGGTTCCTACACCCACGTCAACACCTCGAACCCGGTCAACCTGGGCACGGCCGCCGCGCCGCGCATCGTGGCCACGCCGCAGCCGATGCAGTCGAAGAACAGCTACAGCATCTCCGGCCTGTACGAGGACAACAAGCTGTCGGCGCGCCTGGTCTACACCTGGCGCTCGGAATCGATCCTGTTTGGCGTGTCGGCCAACCCGATCGACGCCCGCTACATGGATGCCAACGGCGTATTGGATGGCTCCGTCAATTATCAGCTCACTGAAGAATTCACCCTGTCATTGAACGCGTCGAATATACTCGACAAGGCCATTAACCGTTATGTCGGCGAACCGGGCACGTATCAGACCAACCTGGAACGCCAACACTACGGCAATGGACGGACCTTCAGCCTGGCGTTGCGCTACAAATTCGGTAAATAAACCGGCGCGGTGTCGTGGACAAGACGGAAGGGGATCCCTTCCGTCTTTTTTCGTTTTTGGGACAAAAAACAATAAAGGAGATACAAGCAGATGGCAAACCGTCTTTCCGTCAAAGCATGCGTGCTGGCGTTGTCCAGCCTCTACCTGGGAGCGGCGCAGGCCGCGCCGTCGCCCGAGTGGGAACAGCCCGAAGTGGTCGCCGTCAATCGCGAGCCGATGAAGGCGACCTTTTTCAATTTCGAGAGCCGGGAAAAGGCCATCGCCGCCGATCCGGCCGCGTCGAAATATTATCTGTCGCTCGATGGCACGTGGTCGTTCGCGTACTCCAAGACGCCGGAAAGCCGGCCCAAGGACTTCTACCGCGCCGACTTCGACCTGGCCGGCTGGAAGACGATCCAGGTGCCCGGCATGATCCAGGCGCAGGGTTACGGCAAGCCGATCTTCACCAACATCGATTATCCGTTCCCGATGGCCGAGCCGTTCATCCCGCACGCGCTCAACGAGGTCGGCTCCTACCGCCGCGACTTCGCCGTGCCCGCCGACTGGGACGGCCGCGATGTCTTCCTGCACGTGGGCGCGGCCGGCGCGGCGTATTACATCTGGGTCAACGGCCAGCAGGTCGGCTATTCGGAAGATTCCAAGCTGCCATCGGAATTTAATTTGAGCAAGTACGTCAAGCCGGGCAAGAACAGCATTGCGATCGAAGTCTACCGCTGGGCCGACGCTTCGTATCTGGAGGACCAGGACTTCTGGCGCCTGTCCGGCATCGAGCGCAGCGTCTATGTGTACGCCGAGCCGAAGTCGCGCCTGCGCGACTACACGGTCACCGCGCTGCTCGACAAGCAGGGCTACAAGGACGGCCTGTTCTCGCTGAAGGCCGAGCTGGCCGGCGCGCCGTCGAGCGGCGAGATCGCCGTCACCGTGTACGACGGCGACAAGGCGGTGCTGAACACGAGCGGCCGCGTCCAGGGCGAGCAGCTGGCGCTGGACGGCGTCATCCGCAACGTCAAGCCGTGGTCGGCCGAGACGCCCAACCTGTACCGCATGGTCATCGAATACAAGGGCGCCGACGGCAAGCTGCTGTCGGCGACGTCGCGCCGGATCGGCTTCCGCACGGTGGAGGTGGCGGGCGGGGAGGTGCGCGTCAACGGTAAGCGCGTGATGATCAAGGGCACCAACCGCCACGAGCACGATCCGGTCACCTACCGCGTGATGTCGATGGAACTGATGCGCAAGGACATCGAGATGATGAAGCAGGCCAACGTCAACGCCGTGCGCACCTCGCATTACCCGAACGATCCGCGCTGGTACGACCTGACCGACGAATACGGCCTGTACGTGATGGATGAAGCCAACATCGAATCGCACGGCTACATGCAGGCCGGCGACCAGGCCAAGGAAAAGGGCGAGCGCGAGAAGATCCAGCTGGGCTACAAGCCGCACTGGAAGGCGGCCCACCTGGACCGCGTCTCGCGCATGGTGCAGCGCGACCGCAACCATCCGTCGATCATCTTCTGGTCGTTGGGCAACGAGGCCGGCACCGGTCCGAACTTCGACAACGCCGCCCAGTGGATACGCGCCAACGACCCGACCCGCCTGATCAGCTATCTGGGCCACGGCACCATCGGCGAGGAGCACCTGCCCAACGCGTACACGGACATCTACGCGCCGATGTACGACGATATCGAAAAGATGGCCGACTACGCGGGCGACACCCGCTACGCCCAGCCGATGATCCAGTGCGAATACGCGCACGCGATGGGCAACTCGCTGGGCAACTTCGAGGACTACTGGCAGGTCATCCGCGCCCACAAGAAACTGCAGGGCGGCTTCATCTGGGACTGGGTCGACCAGACGGTCTACATGACCGATGACAAGGGCCGGCGCTTCTGGGCTTCCGGTTTCGACGTCAACCCCAAGCAGGGCGACAACAGCGTGGTCGGCGACGGCGTGCTGCGCGCCGACCGCACGCCGGACCCGGAATACTTCGAGGTGCAGAAGGTGTATTCGCCGCTGGTGTTCGAGGGCAAGCCGGCGTCCGGCAGCATCACCGTGGTCAACCGCTACGACTTCAAGGATACGTCCGGGCTGGAGTTCGACTGGGTGCTCGCCAATGACGGCGTCGAGGTGGCGCACGGCGCGCTGAAGGTGCCGGCGGTGGCCGCCGCC
>DATMSN010000155.1:0-1546 GCA_035565375.1 Duganella sp.
GCCGGCCAACGCGCGCGTGACGCTGCCGCCCAGGCGCAGCACGGTGTAGTCGGCCTTGGCGCCGGTGCGCGCCAGCGTGAAGTCGCCCTGGCCGCCCTTGGAACCGCCGGAGATATTGCGCAGCAACGTGATCTGGCCGCCCACCTCGCCCGCCGTCAACGGCAGGCTGCCGGTGTAGCCGACGCTGAGCGGGTGGACCGTGACGTCGTTGCCGAGATTGCCCATTTGCTGGCCCACCAGCTCGACGTTGTTTTTGAACGCCTTGACGTCGACGCCGTAGATCAGGCGCGCTTCGTACTCGCCGCGCTTGGCCAGCGCCTGGTTGTAGCGCGCGCCGTAGACCGCGCCGCGGCCACTGACGGCCAGGTTGAACGCGCCGGCCGCGATGGTGCCGGAATCGACGTTGGAATAGCTGGCGAAGAAGTCCAGCGAATCGCCCAGCGCGTACAGCGGAACATGGTAGCCGGCGCCGTAGACCTTGACCCGGCCCGGTTCCTCGGCGGAGGTGGTGTACTGCAGCGAGGCCAGATGGTCGCGGCCGAACAGGTTGGCGTTCTGCAGCACGAAACCGAGGTGGGTCTTGCCGGTCTGCTCGGTGCCGGTGTTGTCGACGTTGGCCATCGCCTTCCAGACGCGCTGGTCCTTGACCTCCAGCACGGCGTCGACCTCGTCGTCCTTCTCGCCGCCTTGCAGCTTGAGCGTGACCTGCTTGGCCGGGCTCTCGTTGCCCAACTTGAGGTTGGCCGACACCTCCTTCAGGTTCGGCGTGCGGCCCTCCCGCAGCGCCGGCAGGCTGCGGCGGATATTGGCCTCGTCGAAATACTGGTTGTTCCTGACGGCGATCCGGCCGATCTTGGTTTCCACCACGCGCAGCAGCACCACGCCACGGTTCAGTTCCTGCTCGGGCAGTTCGATGGTGACGACGCTGTAGCCCTGCGCGTGATAAGCGCCCTCGAGCGCCTCGAGCGCGCGCTGGACGTCGCCGAAGTCACGAGACTTGCCGGTGAAAGGCGTCAGCAGCTGGTCGATCCGCTGCGGGGGCAGCAGCGTGTTGCCCTGGACGTCGAAACGGGAAATCTCGAAGCGGATGGCGGCGCTGTCAACGGCAGGCTCGGCCGCCCAGGCCGGGGCGACCGCCACGGCGAGGATGGAGCTGGCTAGCATGCGCTGTAATCTATAAGTCATATCTGCTCTTGAAATTTTTGTCGCTGTCGTCCGCCGGCAATGTTAATTATTTGACACCCAGACTCGCCATCAACCCCGATGTTAACATGTTCTGCATCAGAATGATGCCCAATTGCAATTTTCAATTGTTAAATCGCCGGCACAAGTGTTGGATTTCGGGCCGTCCTAGTTGCAATACATTTTCTTCGCCACGGCGGACGTCTTGGCGCCGTCGGCGCCGCCATCGCGCGCGGCAAGCTCCTTGTCGGGCGCGGTGCCGCCTTTTTTGGTTTCCTCCGGCGGCTTGGCCTCGGTGCGCCCGCCCGCGCCGATCTTCGCCGGGGTCGCCGTCCCGACATTGATCACGTTGACCGTGGCGTTC
>DATMSN010000156.1:0-2625 GCA_035565375.1 Duganella sp.
GCAGTCGGGCATCGGCCGCGAGAACCACCGGATGATGCTCGACCACTACCAGCAGACCAAGAACCTGTTGGTCAGCTACAGCCCGAACGCGCTCGGCTTCTTCTAACCATGCCGCGCGCGATCCCCCGCGTCACGGCCACCCCGGCGGCGCTCGACATGCTCGCCGGGCTGCGCCGCCGCCACGGTCCGCTGCTGTTCTTCCAGTCGGGCGGCTGCTGCGACGGCAGCGCGCCGATGTGCTATCCGGCGGGCGAGTTCGACATCAGCGACACCGATGTCTATCTCGGCAACCTGGACGGGACGCCGTTCTACATGGGGCGTGAGCAGTTCGATTATTGGGAACACACGCAGTTGATCATCGACGTGGTCGACGGCAACGGCGGCATGTTCTCGCTCGACAACGGCACGGGCCGGCGCTTCCTGACCCGTTCGCGCCTGTTCAGCGACGAGGAACTGGCGGCCCTGCCACCACCGGCGCGGTAACGCGGCGGCAGATAAAAATCATAATAACCGGAGAAGATTGTGCAAAAATTAGTCATCGCATCGTTGGCGGGGATCTCGATCCTGTCGCTGGCGCAGGCGGCCGATGTCACCACGGCCATGCTCAAGAACGCGGCCACCAGCACCGACAGCGTGCTGTCCTTCGGCCTCGGCTCGGAGGGCCAGCGCTACTCGCCGCTGGCGCAGGTGAACACCAAAACCGTCGGCAAGCTGGTGCCGGCGTGGTCGTTCTCGTTCGGCGGCGAAAAGCAGCGCGGCCAGGAGTCGCAGCCGCTGATCTACAAGGGCAAGATGTTCGTCACCGCGTCGTATTCGCGCATCTTCGCGATCGATCTGAAGACCGGCGCCAAGCTGTGGAAGTACGAGCACCGCCTGCCCGACGGCATCATGCCGTGCTGCGACGTGGTCAACCGCGGCGCCGCGTTGTACGGCAATCTGGTCATCTTCGGCACGCTCGACGCGCAGCTCGTGGCGCTCGACCAGGACACCGGCAAGATCGTCTGGAAGGAGAAGGTCGACGACTATGCCGCCGGCTATTCGATGACGGCGGCGCCGCTGATCGCCGACGGCGTGCTGCTGACGGGCGTGTCCGGCGGCGAGTTCGGCGTCGTCGGCCGGGTCGAGGCGCGCAACCCCCTGACCGGCGATTTGCTATGGACCCGTCCCACCGTCGAGGGTCATATGGGTCACCGCTACGACAAGGATGGCAAGGAAAGCGACAACGGCATCTCCGGCACGCTGAACAAAACCTGGCCGGGCGACCTGTGGAAGACCGGCGGCGCCTCGACCTGGATGGGCGGGACCTACGACGCCAAGACCGGCCTGGCCTACTTCGGCACCGGCAATCCGGCGCCGTGGAACAGCCATCTGCGCCCCGGCGACAACCTGTACTCGTCGTCCACCGTGGCGTTGGATGTGAAGACCGGCCAGATCAAATGGGCCTACCAGAACACGCCCAACGATTCGTGGGATTTCGACGGCGCCAATGAATTCGTCACCTTCGACATGGACGGCAAGCGGTTCGGCGGCAAGGCCGATCGCAACGGCTTTTTCTACGTGATCGACGCCAACACCGGCAAGCTGCAAAACGCCTTCCCGTTTGTGAAGAAGATCACCTGGGCGTCGGGCATCGATCTGAAGACGGGCCGGCCGAACTTCATCGCGGCCAACCGCCCGGGCGATCCGACCAAGGGCGAGGAGGGCAAGAAGGGCAACACCGTGTTCTCGGCGCCCGCCTTCCTCGGCGCGAAGAACCAGATGCCGATGGCGTACAGCCAGCAGACAGGCTTGTTCTACGTGCCCGCCAACGAGTGGGGCATGGATATCTGGAATGAGCCGATCAGCTACAAAAAGGGTGGCGCCTACCTCGGCGCGGGCTTCACCATCCGGCCCCTGTTCGACGACTATATCGGCGCGCTGCGCGCGATCGATCCGAAGTCCGGCAAGATCGTCTGGGAGGCGAAGAACACGGCGCCGCTGTGGGGCGGCGTGATGACCACCGCCGGCGGGCTGGTGTTCTACGGCACGCCGGAGGGCTACCTCAAGGCGCTCGACGCCAAGTCGGGCAAGGAGCTGTGGAAGTTCCAGACCGGCTCCGGCGTGGTGGCGCCGCCGGTCACCTGGCAGGATGGCGACACGCAATACGTGGCCGTCGTTTCGGGCTGGGGCGGCGCGGTGCCGCTGTGGGGCGGCGAGGTGGCCAAGAAGGTCAATTTCCTGGAGCAGGGCGGCTCGGTGTGGGTGTTCAAGCTCTCCTCCAAATAACACGGTTCCTGTAATTTTCGGGCGGCTTCGGCCGCCCTTTTTTTTCGATCAACTTCTGAACAGTGTCACGCCGCGATTGATCCGATCCGGCACAGGGTCCGCGCGCGTTGCGGGCGCGCCGCCCCGTGGTGGCGCATGGGCACGCAAATTGCCATGACCAGCTTACATCGCTCGATGTGCACAACAATAATGGGAGATCGAAAAATGAAGACAGTAGTCATGCTGGGCGCGCTGGCCGTCGCGGCGACGCCGGGCGCGCAGGCGGCCGATTTCAAGGCCGGCGACTGGAACGTCTCGCTGGGCGGCATCGTCAACGCCTACTATACGCAGGTGTCGTGCAGCGGCGACGCGGTCGGCGGG
>DATMSN010000157.1:0-3170 GCA_035565375.1 Duganella sp.
GTTCCGCGGCGGCCTGGCGCTGCGACAAGTTCTGGCGCGCCCGCGCCAGATTGGCGCTGGCCTCGCTGATGGCGCGCTCCAGCAATTGGAGCTGCTGAAGCCGTGCGTAGGCGGCGCTGGTGTCGGCACGTGCCTGGTCCAATCCGGCTTCGAGCCGCGCTTCGCGGGCCTTCCAACCCTGGTAGGGCTTGGTGCGGAAAAGCTGGGCGAAGAACCCCGGCATTTTTCGCGCGTGCGCGTCGTAGTCGATGCGCAGATCGGCTTGGTCCTTTTCGGCGCGGTGAAATGCCGCCTCGGCCGAGGCCAGCGCGCCCGGATGGCGCATGCCTTCTTGTAACGCCAATTGCTGTGCGGCCATGTCGGCGGCGGTGGCGGCACGTTCCGCCGCTTCGGCGAGCTGTTGGCATTCCGTGGTGGTGCGCAAAGTTTCTTCCATCGACTGGCGCGCCAGACGCGTGTCGTCGACTTCGGTACGCAGGTCGGGCGCAGCCGCTCGCGTGGCGGTAAGGTCGATCGACGCCTGCTTTTCTGCGGCGAGCTCGTCGGCATGGCGCGCGGCCAACGCGAGGGCGGCGCTGGCGCGCTCGATCAGGGCGTCGGCTTTCGCTTTGGCGGCGAGATAGTCGGCCCGTGCGTTTGCCCACGACAAGGCGCCGTGCTCGCACGCCTTGACCAATTCCTGCAAGCCACGCAAACGGCGTGGGTGGATGGGTTCGGGCGCCTCGCCGGGTTTGGTTTTCTTGGGAAATCCTTCGAACCAGAAGCGTTGGGCAAACAGGTTCCGGTTCGCCTTGCTGCCGAGCACGGCGGTCAGCAAGCCCCAATGGGTGCTCTTGGTATTGCGCACCTTGGCGTCTTTATGCATGGCCGCCGAGTCGGCGACGATCGAGAAATAGTCGAGATCCGAGCTTGGCGCGATCGCCGCCAGGCTAGGGAAATCCTTGCTGATGTTTTCAACCGCGCCATTGTTTGCCGACGAAACGACAATGCCGAAGCCTTGCAGGCGCGCGTCGATCTTGGACGCGGGCCAATCCGAATCCTCGATCGCGAGGTCGCCGCCGAAGGCATCGTTCGGGTTGTCGAATTGCGCGATCACCTCGGCGCGTTGCACGACCACGGCGGCGACGATGTCCTTGAGCATGGTGGTTTTGCCGGTGCCGGGAGGGCCGTTGACCGCGAACAGTCCGTCTTCCGCGCACAACTCGCGCACCGCCGTGTTGACGGCGAATTGCTGCGCCGTCACGAGCGGATGCGCGGAAGGCCAGCAGCCGCGCGGCTGCAGCGACGGCTGCACGCCTTTGATCAGCTCCTGTACTTGACTGTCCAGGTCGATCCGGCCCGGCGCGTCGATGCCCGCCAGGTAGCTGGCCAGCCCTTTGCCGATGTCGCCGGCCGCCAGCGCATCGGCGACGCGCTCCAGATCTTCGGCAAAAAAGCTGTTGAGCGGATCCTCCACGACGTCATCGTCTTTTTTATTGGCGGGGTCTTTGGCCCTGAAGGCCTGGACCCGGAAGGCTTCCCGCACTTCGGGCAACCAGCCACACTTGCTGAATACCAGATCGGCAATCGCGGCCATGTCCGCCGCCGCGACCGGGCGCAGGGGCTCGGCCTCGTCCAACGCTTCCGGCGCATCGGGTTGCGAATCGTCCAATGCCTCGTCGGCGATCAACTTGCGTTCCAATAGCAGATCATTGATGGCTTGGCGCACCTGTTCCTCGAGCTGGCCGAGACCGAAAAATCCTTTGAAATTGATGGCGCCGGATTTGCCCTGATGGGCGATGAGCGTCGCCATGGCCCATGGCAGCGCGCTGACGAACACCTCGCCGACGACCATGCCATCCTGGTTAACGTTGAGCACCACGCAGGCGGCGGGCGACGGCGGCTTGCGTTCTGACATATCCAGTACCGGCGCGCCAAGCGCGGTGCGCGCAGTTTCGATTAGATACGGGCCGTCGACGATGCCGGCGAACAGCTGATACCGCCGGTGTGACCACTTCTTGCTGTTTATCACGCGGATCTTGTTCGGATCGGCCCAAGGCATGGCCTCGGGGGGCGCGTCCGGTGCCAGGCTCCACACGCAATCGTCAAGCTTTACGGCCGGAGGCGCTTGGGGCGCGATGTATTCGAGCGCTTGCCAGAAATTGAGGGCATTGGCCGCCTCACGGCGCTGGTCGCGGGCGTGCTCTCCGGCGAGACCGTCCTTGCTGCTGCTGGTGCCGCCGGCCTTGGCCGCTTCTTGCTTCCTAGCTGATATTTGCATGCTTGTTCCTCGCGCCCGGCCGATGTCCAACGACAAGATCCCGACCTTGCCTGTCCGTACGACACTGTACATTCCATGGCATTTTAGTCAAGCTGGCTGTGCAGGAGTTGTGCGTGGTCAGTCGCCCAGCGGACCAGCCACCCGACCCGGGGTCGCGCGCATGAACTCGATCCTGGCCGTCGAGATGGTTTCCCCTGACGAGCATGTTTGTAGAAGTACGGGCGACGACAGATCGGCCAGTTTTGAAATAACAATTTCTCCGTGCTCGCACCTTTCCACAGTATGGCCGCCGCCAGTCGATGAGCTCGCCGATCTCGACTGCTTTACCTCCCAACTGACCGACCTGCATTCGATCCACTCGCGATGTTTTTCATCGCCTGACTCACCCTTGATGCCATCAATCTGAAGATAGACATCGATTGCCATATTGTCTCCGAGCGTAACGGCCGTGCGGCCGAGAAATGAACATAGGTGTCGCCATTATCCGTCAACGGAATCCAGCGGAATTGTTGAGCCGCAAGCCGTTAGGAAATGTTGTCGTGGATCATCAGCGCTGCAGTAGTCAGGGCGTAGATTTGAAATCGCGCGGTGTCTGCCGTGATCAGGTCAACCACAGGCGACATGCCGACTGAATTTCTTCTGTTAGCAACTGATGAGGAACGCATTGCCATCTTTGAGTGCGTGTTGCCAACGCAGCCTTCAATAGTAAGCGGCCAGCCGGCCCACCTATGCAGCGTGCTTAGGTTTGGATAAAGTCCGGGAATGGCAACAGCGAGTCGATCTGGCTGTTGGGGCACGTCGGGAGACGTTCCAATACATTGGCCAGCCAGCGCGCCGGATCAAGTCCGTTGAGCTTGGCGGTGGCGAACAGGCTTTGGATGGCGGCGGCGCGATGGCCCGCCCGTTCCGA
>DATMSN010000158.1:0-4203 GCA_035565375.1 Duganella sp.
CAACAGCGCCTGCTCGGCCACTTCCAGCGCCAGCTTGGCGGCCGCCTGCTCGCCGGCGCGGCGGCTGCCGCCACGTCCGTAGACCTGGATGCCCAGCTTGGGCACCAGGCATTCGATCTCGAATTCCTGGCTGTGCGCGGCGCCATGGGTGGCCACCACATTGTACAGCGGAAGCGAAATCTTCTTACTTTGCAGGAATTCCTGCAGCAGGGTCTTGGCGTCCTTGCCCAGGGTTTGCGGGTCGACGGTGTCGAGGATGGGGATGTAGAAGGCGCGGATCACGTCGCGCGCGGGGTTGAAGCCGCCATCCAAAAAAATGGCGCCTAACAGCGCCTCAAGCGTGTCGGCCAGGATCGATGGACGCCGGAAGCCGCCCGATTTGAGCTCGCCCTCGCCCAGGCGCAGAAACTGCGACAGTTCCAGCTTTTGGGCGATCTCGTACAGCGACTGCTGCTTGACCAGGTTGGCGCGCAGGCGCGACAGGTCGCCCTCGTCGATCGCCACATAACGCTCGTACAGGATGGACGCCACCACGCAGTTGAGGATAGAGTCGCCCAGGAATTCCAGTCGTTCATTGTGCAAACTGCTGTGGCTACGGTGCGTCAAGGCCTGCTGCAGCAAACCAGCATCCTGGAACGTATAGCCTAAACGGGTTTGCAATAACTGAAGATTCATTGTCTGTTCGGTTCTGTGTGATGTCGTCTAAACTTATTTACTCGACTTATTGATCGACTTTTGCCGTCGCGGCCGGCGGGCCGGACTTGGCGGTGGTGCCCTGGTATTCGAGCAGCAGGCTGGCCGGTCCGACCAGCGGGATTTTCTTTTCGTACGCGAAACTCACTTCCATTTCGCCGTTTTCCTTGCCGATGACCAGATCGCGGCCGTTGATCGAGCTGATGTAGCTGGTCGTGGCGCTGGCGTCGAACGCCTTCTGGATCTCGACCACCGAATTGCCGCCGATGGACTTGGCCGTGACGATGGCGTTCTGGATCGCCCGGTACTCGGTGTAGGTGGGCACGATCTTCAGTCCCAGCACGCCGATGAAGCCCAGCATGGCCAGGACCACGATCAGGCCCACCAGCGAAATACCGCGTTGCCTGCCGTGTTGATGAACTGATTGCATGTTAATCCCTTTCGGCCGACCGTGCGCTCACCAGATTATTGGATGCCGCCGATGCGGCGCAGATTACCCAGGTTCATCCAGACAAAGAATGCTTTTCCAACAATGTTCTTATCGGGAACGAAGCCCCAGTAGCGACTATCGAGGCTGTTATCGCGGTTATCGCCCATCATGAAGTAGTTGCCTTTCGGAACCACGCAGGTGAAGCTGTCGTAGGTGTAGGTGCACGACTCTTCCTTCAACGGGAACTGCTGCACTTCGGCCGGGTTCAAGGTCGGCGCGCGCTCGTTGTTGAGGATGCGGTGGGTCACGCCCGTCAGCGCCTCCTGGTACTGCTTGTTGTAGACCAGGCGCTCGTCGTCCAGGTAATCGTCCAGCGGGGTGTACTTCACTTCCACGCCGTTGACCGTTAAGCGCTTGTTTTCATACGTGATTTTATCACCCGGCACGCCAACCACGCGCTTGATGTAATCCTGGCTCATATCGCGCGGATATTTGAAGACCATCACGTCGCCGCGCTTGGGGTCGTTGATCTGGATGATTTTCTTGTTGAGCACCGGCAGGCGGATGCCGTAGGTGAACTTGTTCACCAGGATCAGATCGCCCACCAGCAGGGTCGGCACCATCGACGACGACGGGATCTTGAACGGCTCGTACAGGAACGAGCGCAGCACGAACACCAGCGCGATCACCGGGAAGAAGCTGCCCGAATATTCGATCCACACCGGCTGGCGCAAGATGCCCGCCTCCAGCGCGGCGCGGTTGCCGTTGTTGTCGACCTTGATGCCGTCGGCGGTCAGCTTGGCGGTGCGCGCGTCGTACTCGGCCAGCGCGCGGTTGGCGGCGGCGCGGCGCTGCTTGGCCAGGTAGAACACGTCGATGCACCAGATCACGCCCGTGATCACCATCAGCACGAACAGGATTAATGCGAAGTTACCTAAGATTACTTGCAGGCTCATTTATCGTCCACTTGTAAGATTGCCAGGAATGCCTCTTGTGGAATCTCGACCGAGCCCACTTGTTTCATGCGTTTTTTACCGGCTTTTTGTTTCTCGAGCAGTTTCTTCTTGCGGCTGATGTCGCCGCCGTAGCACTTGGCCAGCACGTTCTTGCGCAAGGCCTTGACGTTTTCGCGCGAGATCACGTTGACGCCGATGGCGGCCTGGATCGCCACGTCGAACATCTGGCGCGGGATCAGCTCGCGCATCTTGGCGGCCACCTGGCGGCCGCGGTAGGCCGAGTTGGAACGGTGCACGATGATCGCCAGCGCGTCGACCTTCTCGCCGTTGATCAGCATGTCGACCTTGACGACGTCGGAGGCGCGGTATTCCTTGAACTCGTAGTCCATCGAGGCGTAGCCGCGCGAGGTCGACTTGAGCTTGTCGAAGAAGTCGAGCACGATCTCGCCCATCGGCATCTCGTACACCAGCTTGACCTGGCGGCCGTGGTAGGCCATGTCCATCTGCACGCCGCGCTTGCCGATGCACAAGGTGATCACCGAGCCGACGTACTCTTGCGGCATGTACAGGTTGACCGTGACGATCGGTTCGCGGATCTCGTTGATCTTGGTCGGCTCCGGCATCTTCGACGGATTGTCGACCTTGATGATGCTGTTGTCGCGCATGACGACCTCGTACACCACGGTCGGCGCCGTCGTGATCAGGTCCATGTCGAACTCGCGCTCCAGGCGTTCCTGGACGATCTCCATGTGCAGCAGGCCGAGGAAGCCGCAGCGGAAGCCGAAGCCCAGCGCCTGCGACACCTCCGGCTCGTACATCAGCGCGGCGTCGTTCAATTTCAGTTTTTCCAGCGAGTCGCGCAGCGCGTCGTACTGGTTGGCCTCGACCGGGAACAGGCCGGCGAACACCTGCGGCTGGACTTCCTTGAAGCCCGGCAGCGGCGCCGGGGCCGGACGGTTGGCCAGGGTGACGGTGTCGCCCACCTTGGCGGCCTTCAATTCCTTGATGCCGGCGATGATGAAGCCCACCTGGCCGGCCGACAGCTGCGGCAGCGAGACCGAGCGCGGCGCGAAGATGCCGACGTCCTCGACCAGTTGCAGCGAGTCGGTGGCCATCAGCTTGATCTTGTCTTTTGGTTTGAGCGTGCCGTTCACCACGCGCACCAGCATCACCACGCCGACGTACGGGTCGTACCAGGAGTCGACGATCAGCGCCTGCAGCGGCGCGTCCGGGTCGCCCTTCGGCGGCGGCACCTTGGCGATGATCGATTCGAGCACGTCCTCCACGCCGAGGCCGGTCTTGGCCGAGCAATGGACGGCGTCGCCCGCCTCGATGCCGATGACGTCCTCGATTTCGGCGATGGCGTTCGGCGGATCGGCGTTCGGCAAGTCGATCTTGTTGAGCACAGGCACCACTTCGACGCCCAGGTCGAGCGCGGTGTAGCAATTGGCCACGGTCTGCGCCTCCACCCCTTGCGAGGCGTCGACCACCAGCAGCGCGCCTTCGCAGGCCGACAGCGAGCGCGACACTTCATACGAGAAGTCGACGTGGCCCGGGGTGTCGATCAGGTTCAGGTTGTAGACGACGCCGTCGCGCGCCTTGTATTGCAGCGCGGCGGTTTGCGCCTTGATCGTGATGCCGCGTTCGCGCTCCAGATCCATCGAATCGAGCACTTGCGCCTCCATCTCGCGGTCGGACAGGCCGCCGCACAATTGGATGATGCGGTCTGCCAGGGTCGATTTGCCATGGTCGATGTGGGCGATGATGGAAAAATTGCGTATGTTGTTCATTAACAAATATTCAAAAACGGGTGTGAGACGACGGGCGCGTCGGCGAGGTGCATCCTGCGCGCAATACAAAAAAAGCGCTCCGAGCGGGGCGGTAATGCCCTGGCGAGCGCCTTATCAAACTTTTCTACCCCCGCATTTTACCGGATTTCAGAGGGGAAAGGCCGACTTCTGCACTGCGACCTGCATTTTGCCTATTTATTAAGCAGAGCGAGGACGCGTGGCTCGTCGAGGAAGTAGTGGCACAGCTCGGGTTCGGCCAGGTCGGCGTACAGCACCGGCACCAGCTCGTCGAAACGGGCCAGCAGGGAGGGATCGTCGGCGGTGTCGATGTCGA
>DATMSN010000159.1:0-2595 GCA_035565375.1 Duganella sp.
GGGCGGCCAGGCCGCCGCCCAGGCCTGCGACGTGACCCGCCAGGCCGACGTGCGCGCCTGCTTCGCGGCGATCGGGCCGATCGACATCCTGATCAACAACGCCGGCGTGGCCCACGTGGGCAAGGCCGACAACACCGCCGAGGAGGACTTCGACCGCGTCATCGGCGTCAACGTCAAGGGCGCCTACAACTGCCTGCACGCGGCCATCCCGCTGCTGAAGGAAAACGGCGGCGGCGTCATCCTCAACATGGCCTCGGTGGCCGCGTGGGTGGGGGTGCCCGAGCGCTTCGCCTATTCCACCGCCAAGGGCGCGCTGATGGCCATGACCCTGTCGGTGGCCAAGGACTATCTGCAGGACGGCATCCGCTGCAATTCGATCTCGCCGGGGCGCGTGCACACGCCGTTCGTCGACGGTTTCCTGGCCAAGAACTATCCGGGCCGGGAGGCGGAGATGTTCGAGCGGCTGTCGAAGACGCAGCCGATCGGCAGGATGGCGCGGCCGGAAGAGGTGGCGGCGCTGGCGCTCTACCTGTGCAGCGACGAGGCGGCGTTCATCACCGGCAGCGACTATCCGATCGACGGCGGCTTCATCACGCTCAACGCCTGATCGCGCCACGCGCGGCGGCTTTTTTTATCAAACAACAAGGACGGACGATGGAACGGATGGGGATGGTGATCGGCATAGACGCCGGCAAGATCGACGAGTACAAGGCCTTGCACGCGGCCGTATGGCCGCAGGTGCTGGCCACGCTGGCCGCCGCCAATGTGCGCAACTACACGATTTTCCTGCGCGAGCCGGAGAACTGGCTGTTCGGCTATTGGGAGTACCACGGCAGCGATTTCGAGGCCGACATGCGCGCCGTCGCGGCCGACCCGGAGACGCAACGCTGGTGGACCTTCTGCGCGCCATGCCAGGTGCCGCTGGCCAGCCGCGCCGAGGGCGAACACTGGGCGATGATGCCCGCCGTGTTCCATATGGATTGAGCGGCACATCGACGCGTTCCAACATATATAAAAAATCTATTCGGGAGACCCATGAAAAAAACTTTGCTTGCCACGTGTGCCGCGCTGTGCACGATGGTCGCCGGCGCGGCGCCGGCGCCGTTCACACCGGACGCCGCATCGCTCAACACCTACACGGCGCCGGACTGGTTCCGCGACGCCAAGTTCGGCATTTGGTCGCACTGGGGGCCGCAGTCGGTGCCGCGCGCGGGCGATTGGTACGCCCGCAATATGTACATGTACGGCACGCCGCAATATGAGCATCACCTGAAAAACTACGGCCATCCAAGCAAGGCCGGCTACAAGGACATCATTCCGCTTTGGAAAGCCGAGAAATTCGATCCGCAAGCGCTGATGGCCTTGTACAAGCAGGCCGGCGCCCGGTATTTCGTCTCGATGGGCGTCCACCACGACAATTTCGACCTGTGGAACTCGAAACACCATCGCTGGAACGCCGTGAAGATGGGCCCCAAGCGCGATATCGTCGGCGCCTGGCGCGACGCCGCGTTGCATGCCGGCCTGCGCTTCGGCGTCTCGGAGCATTTGGGCGCCAGCTATGCGTGGTGGGCGCCGAGTCACGGCGCCGACCCCAAGGGGCCGCAACAGGGCGTGCCCTACGACGGCGCCGATCCCGCCTTCGCCGACCTGTACCACCCGGCCCACCAGGAACCGTACCTCAATGGCGACTCCTGGTACGCGAAGAGTCCGGCCTGGCATCGGCAATGGTACGACCGGGTCACCGATCTGGTCACGCAATACCAGCCGGACCTGTTGTACACCGATGGCGGCATTCCGTTCGGCGTGGTGGGCCGCACCATGGTGGCGGAATTCTATAACCGTAATATGGCCGCCCACCAGGGCAAGCTCGAAGCGGTGTTTAACCACAAGGACATCGGTTCCGGCGAGTTCCTGCGCAAGGCGGGCGTGCAGGACGTCGAGCGCGGCGTCATGGAAGGCATCAATCCGCAGCCGTGGCAGACCGATACCTCGATCGGCGACTGGTTTTACAGCGAAGGGTACAAGTACAAGAAGACCGCCGACGTGGTGTACATGCTGGCCGACATCGTCAGCAAGAACGGCAATCTGCTGTTGAACGTCGTCCAATACCCGGACGGCAGCCTGCCGCCCGAATGCCGCCAATTCGTCGCCGAGATGGCCGCCTGGATGGCGGTCAACGGCGAGGCGATCTACGGCACCCGGCCATGGAAAATCTTTGGCGAAGGGCCGACCAAGGCGGCGTCGGGGCACTTCAAGGAAGACACGGCCTACACGCCCGCCGATATCCGCTTCACGACCAAGGCGGGGGATCTGTACGCCATCACCATGGGCGAACCGGCGGGCCAGGTGCGCATCGCGTCGCTGGGCAAGAAGTCGGCGCTGGAGAGCCGTCCCGTCAAAACCGTCAGCTTGCTGGGCAGTCAGGCGGCGTTGAAGTGGACGCAGCAGGACGACGGCCTGGTGATCGCGTTGCCGGCCGGTTTGCCGACCTCGATCGCGTCGAGCTTCCGCATCGGTTTTTAAGCCATGCGGCGCCCGGGCGCGGCGCCATAGCCGCGCCCCGGTTTAACCGGCCCGGGTGGCGCCGTCCGGCCG
>DATMSN010000160.1:0-2765 GCA_035565375.1 Duganella sp.
ATGCTATCCTTTGCTCCTCTCGAGCTTGCCAAAACGACATAAATGCCCCCGGACCACTGTATGCACCTGAAAAACCGTAACAATATCAACGTGCACGGCGACGGCGCGGCGACCATGGTGCTGGTCCACGGATTCGGCTGCGACCAAAGCATGTGGCGCCACCTGGTGCCGGCATTCCGCGACAAGTTCCGCATCGTTTTATTCGATCTCGTCGGCAGTGGCGGCTCCGACCTGTCGGCCTACGACAAAACCAAATATGCAACGCTGCATGGCTACGCGGACGACCTCAACGAGATCCTCGACCAGTACGCGACCGGGCCGGTGGTCTTCGTCGGCCATTCGGTGAGTTCGATGATCGGCCTGCTCGCCTCGAACGCGGCGCCGCACAAGTTCGCCGCGCAAATCATGGTCGGGCCGTCGCCGTGCTACATCGACGACGAGGGCTACCGCGGCGGCTTCTCGCGGGAAGACATCGACGACCTGCTCGACACGATGGCCGGCAACTACCTCGGCTGGTCGAGCACCATGGCCCCCGCCATCATGGGCGCGCCCGAGACGCCGGAGCTGGGCGTGGAGTTGACCAACAGCTTTTGCCGCACCGATCCCGACATCGCCAAGCACTTCGCACGCGTCACGTTCCTGTCGGACCACCGCGCCGACCTGGCCAAGTCGACCACCCCGACCTTGATCCTGCAATGCAGCGACGACCTGATCGCCCCCAAGGAAGTGGGCGATTTCATCCATCGCGCCATCGCCGGCAGCACGCTGGCGCTCATCGAGAACACCGGCCACTGCCCGCACCTGAGCGCGCCCGCCGCCAGCATCGACGCCATGCGCGCCTTCCTGGCCGCGCCACGCTGACGTCATGCGCGAGCGACGCAGCTCCGGCTGGGACCTGTGGGAGGACGCGCCCTGCGGCCTACTGATCGCCGCGTCAGATGGCACGGTCATACGCGTCAACGCGACCCTGTCGCGCTGGATCGGCTACGAACCGTCCGAGCTGGTGGCCCATAAACGCTTGCCCGAGCTCATGCCGATGGGCGCGCGCGTGTTCCTGCAAACCCACTGGACGCCGCTGCTGCAGATGCAGGGATCGGTCTCCGAGGTCCAGCTCGACCTGCTGCACAAGGATGGACGGCGCATTCCCATGATGCTCAGCGCCATCCGGCGCGAGCGCAACGGCACGCTGCAGGATGAGATCGCGGTGCTGATGGCCAGCGACCGCAAGCTCTACGAGCGCGAGATCCTGGCCGCGCGCGCCAAGGCGGAGGCCGCCGCCAACGATCTGGAACTGGCACAAACCCGGCTGCGGCTGGCCAACGAGGCCATGGCCGCCGAGGACCGCCGCAAGGACGAGTTCCTGGCGACCCTGGCGCACGAGCTGCGCAACCCGCTCGCGCCGATGGCCAATGTGATCGCGACGATGGAGCTGCGCGGCGCCGACGCGCCGCCATCGGCGCGCGAGTTGGCGGTGCTGACGCGCCAGGTCACGCAAATGACGCGGCTGGTCGACGACCTGATGAATGTATCGCGCATCAGCCAGGGCAAGATCGACCTGCGCCTGGAACCGGCCGACCTGGCGCAGGCGCTGCGGTTCGTCGCCGAGGAGGCGCTGTCGTCGATCCATGCGGCCGGCCAATCGTTGCGCGTGGACCTGCCGCCCTACCCGATCTGGGGCAACGTCGACCGGGCGCGGCTGACGCAGATCGTCGCCAACCTGCTCAACAACGCCAGCAAATACAGCCACTCGGGCGCGTACATCGACCTGGTGGCCAGGATTGCCGACGGCAGCGCGGTCATCGAGGTGACCGACGACGGCATGGGCATCCCCGCCGACCAGCTCGACAATATTTTCGACATGTTCTCGCAGCTCACCCCGGCCCTCGACCGGGCCCAGGGCGGTTTGGGGATCGGCCTGTCGCTGGTCAAGGGCTTGGTCGCGCTGCACGGCGGCGAGGTCTCCGCCAGGAGCGCGGGCGTGGGACGGGGCAGCAGTTTCACGGTGCGCCTGCCGTCGATCGAAGCGCCGGCGGCCACGGTGGCCGTGGAACCCACCGCGCCGGTGACGGCCGTCAGCCAGTTGGCCAGCGTGGTCATCGTCGACGACAACGTCGACGCCGCCGAGACGCTGGCGGCGGCAATGGAGATGCTGGGTTACCTGCCGGTCATCGCCCACACGGGGCGCGACGCCTTGCGCGTGATCGGCCAGTCGCCGCCCGGCGCCGCCATCCTGGACATCGGCCTGCCGGACATGAACGGCTATGAACTGGCGCGGAAAATCCGCGGCGAGCCGTGGGGACGGGCCATCGTGCTGGTCGCGGCGACCGGCTGGGGCCAGGAGTCGGACAAGCAGGCCGCCAGGGACGCCGGCTTCGACCTGCACTTCACCAAGCCGCTGGACTTCATGAAACTGGACCAGCAGCTTCGGCCGCTGATGAAGGGCGCCTCCGAAGTCCGCTGACGTAAGCGGATTCCGAATTCACAGGACGGATAGCTGCGGCGCAATCCGCCCAACTGCTTCGAGCATCGGGCACGGTTAAATGCGAAATTTCATTAAGCCACTTGGTCAATTTCATAATTGAAGTTAAACTGGTTTCAGGTCGATAATAAATTATAAAATAATAAACCACCTCCGGAGACACCAAAAAAATGAAACCCGCCAAATTCAAGCGTTTACTAAACGCTCATCCCCGCGCTATGCGCATATCCAAGAGACAAAGCGGGTCAGACATTCGATCCGTTAAATAGAATAATAGTATCGGCCA
>DATMSN010000161.1:0-6861 GCA_035565375.1 Duganella sp.
GGCGTCCACGGCGCCGAGCGGCGCGCCGCCGACGGCCAGCTGCACTACATCACGGTGCTACCGCTGGACAACGCGCGGCGGCGCCTGCAACCGCTGGTGGACCAATATCCCGACCTGCTGCTGGAGGAAAAACGCGGCGCGCTGGCCCTGCACTACCGGCTGGCGCCCGAACTGAAGGCGCTGTGCGAGCAAACCATGCAGGCCGCGCTGGACGACAGCCCCGGCATGGTGCTGCTGCATGGCAAAATGGTGTTGGAGCTCAAACCGGCGTCGAGCACCAAAGGCAGCGCCCTGGCCGCGTTCATGCAAGAGGCGCCGTTCAAGGGCCACAAGCCGGTGTTCGCCGGCGACGACACCACCGACGAAGCCGGCATCGCCTACGCCCAGCAAGCGGGCGGCATGGGCGTGAAGATCGGCGCCGGCCCGAGCGCCGCGCTGCGCCGCCTGGCCTCGCCGCTGGAATTGCGCGCGCAGCTGATGCAAGCGGCCACCACCCCGCCCCATGGAGACAAACAATGACAACCGAAACAAACTCCGCCGCGCACACCAATCCCAACGAAGAAGCGCCCGGCAAGCCGGTGACGCCCGAGGCGTCGCTCAACTGCGGCGTCATCGGCAATTGCTCGTACAACGCGCTGGTCGACCGTAGCGGCAACATCGTCTGGTGCTGCCTGCCGCGCTTCGACGGCGACCCGGTGTTCAACGCCCTGCTGGACAACTCCGAGAACGGCAGCGTCTGGAGCATCGAGCTGGAAAACTGCGTCAAGACCGAGCAGTTCTACGATCCCAACACCGCCGTGCTGCGCACCCGCCTGACCGACGCCGACAACCACGGCATCGAGATCACCGACTTCGCCCCGCGCTTCACCAGCCGCGACCGCATGTTCCGTCCGCTGATGCTGATCCGCCGCATCCGCATCCTCAACAGCGCGGTGCGCATCCGCGTGCGGCTGCGTCCGCGCTTCGAATGGGGCCGCGAGGCGCCCGGGATCACGCGCGGCAGCCACCACATCCGCTACGTCGGCCCGGACCAGACCTTGCGCCTGAACACCGACGCCTCGCTCAGCCACCTGCTGTCGGAGACCTGGTTCCTGGCCAACAGCGCGCTCAACTTCATGCTGGGGCCGGACGAAACGCTGAACGACGGCATCGAGGACGTGTGCCGCCGCTTCGAGAAGGAAACCGTCAACTACTGGCGCAACTGGAGCCGCCGCCTGGCGCTGCCGTACGAATGGCAGGACGTGGTGATCCGCGCGGCCATCACGCTCAAGCTGTCGCTGTACGAGGACACCGGCGCCATCATCGCCGCCATGACCACCAGCATTCCGGAAGCGCCCGGCAGCGCGCGCAACTGGGACTACCGCTTCTGCTGGCTGCGCGACGCCTTCTTCGTGGTGCGCGCGCTCAACAGCATTTCCGAGGTCGGCACGATGGAGGAATATCTGCGCTGGCTGAGCAACATCGTCGCCAGCTCCAAGGGCGGCCACATCCAGCCGCTGTACGGCATCGGGCTGGAGGAGTTCCTGCCCGAGTCGACGGTCGACCACCTGCCCGGCTATCGCGGCCACCAGCCGGTACGGGTCGGCAACCAGGCGCAGGAACACTTCCAGCACGACGTCTACGGCAACGTGGTGCTGGGGGCGGCGCAGGCCTTCCTCGACCACCGGCTGCTGAACCGCGCCGGCGTGGCCGAGTTCGCGCATCTGGAGGCGGTCGGCGAGCAAGCCTTCCGCGTCCACGACCAGCCCGACGCCGGCATGTGGGAGCTGCGCACGCGCGCGCGGGTGCACACCTCGTCGATGCTGATGAGCTGGGCCGCGTGCGACCGCCTGGCCAAGATCGCCCACGTGCTGGAACTGCCCGAGCGCGCCGCGCACTGGCAGGCGCGCGCCGAGCAGATCAGGGTGCCGCTGCTGCGCGACTCGTGGAGCGAAAAGCGGCAGGCGTTCTGCGAGAGCCTGGGCGGCGAGGACCTGGACGCCAGCGTGCTGCTGATGGCCGAGGTCAATTTCATCGATCCGAAGGACCCGCGCTTCGTCAAGACCGTGGAGGCGCTGGAGAAGTCGCTGTGCGACGGGCCGTACATGCGCCGCTACGAGGCGCCGGACGATTTCGGCAAGCCGGAGACGGCGTTCAACATCTGCACCTTCTGGCGCATCGACGCGCTGGCGCGGATCGGCCGCAAGGAGGAGGCGCGCGAGATCTTCGAGACCATGCTCAAGGCGAGGAATCATCTGGGGCTGCTGTCGGAGGACACGCACCCGGTCACCGGCGAAATGTGGGGCAATTTCCCGCAGACGTATTCGATGGTGGGGTTGATCAATTGCGCGATGCGCTTGTCGGCGCCGTGGGACAGCGTGGTGTAGGCTTCCCCAACCTGTCCAACACCGCCTCGATGGCGTCGAAATCCACCGGCTTGGTCAAATGCTCGACGAAGCCGGCCTCCTTCGACATCGTGCGGTCGGTCTCCGCACCCCACCCGGTCAGCGCCACCAGCGCCATGCCATCGAGCGCCGGATTTTTCCGCATTGCCTGCGCCAGCTCGTAACCGTTCAGGTTGGGCATGCCGATATCGATCAAGCCCACCTCCGGTATCCAATCCTCCACCACCTCCAGCGCCTCGACGCCGTCGTTGGCCACGCGGATGTTGTGCCCCTTGAACTCCAGCAGGCTGGCCAAGGTCTGCGCGGCGTCGGCATTGTCGTCCACCACCAGGATCTTGAACGTATCGGTGCGCAACGGCGCCGCCACCCCGACGGCGGCCGGCGCGGCCGCATCCATCGGCGCGCTCAAAGGCAAGCGGATGGTGAAGGTGCTGCCGCCGCTATGCGTGCCGCCGCTGGTGACGCCGATGCTGCCGTCATGCAGCTCCACCAGCCGCTTCACCAGCGACAGCCCGATCCCCAAACCGCCATGCGACAGGTCCATGTTCCGCCCGACCTGGTTGAACATGTCGAAGATGAACGGCAGCGACGCCTCCGGAATGCCGACGCCGTTATCCTCGACCGAGATGACGATCTGGTCGCCGTCCCGCACCGCGCTCAAATCGATCCTGCCGCCGGCGGGCGTGTACTTGGCCGCGTTATTCAGCAGATTGCCCAGCACCTGCACCATGCGGGTCGGGTCCACCGTGACCTCGACCGCGTCGTCGGGCATGACGACATACAGCCGATGCCGGGCATTCTCGATCAGCGGCGCGTTGGCCTCCACCGCCGCCGACATGATGCTCTGCAGCGCCACGCGCTCCTTCTTCAGATCGATCTTGCCGCCGTTGATGCGCGCGATATCGAGCAGGTCGTCGACCAGCCGCACCATGTGCGTGACCTGCCGGTCCATCATGTCGCGCATGCGTTCGACCATCTGCGGATTGGTGCCGCTAAGCTTGAGGATATCGAGGCCGCTGCGGATCGGCGCCAGCGGATTGCGCAGTTCGTGCGCGAGCACCGCCAGGAACTCGGTCTTGCGGCGGTCCACCTCGGACAGGTCGGCCGCCAGCCGCCGCAGGCGCGCCTCGTTCTCCTTGCGCACGCTGACGTCGGTGAACAGCAGCGCCACCTTCCGGCTGTCGGCGTCGCCGACCCGCGTCGCGTAGCCCTCGAACCAGCGCCCGCTCGACTGCGCCTGGTTCTCGAAGCGCACCGGCCGCCCCGTCAACGCCACCTGGGCGTAGGTGTCGATCCAGTACGAGCCGATATGCGGGACCACCTGTTTGATGGTCTTGCCGACGACATCGCCGAGGCCATAGATCGCGATGCCGGCCGGATTCATCTCCAGCACCCGGTAGTCGACCGCCGCGCCGGCGTCGTTGAAGATCACGTCGATCACGCAAAAGCCCTGGTCCATCGAATCGAACAGGTTGCGGTAGCGTTCCTCGCTGCTGCGCACCTGCTGGTAAAGCTGGCGCAGGCGGTCGTCGTCGGCGCGCTCGTGGGCCAGCTTCTCGTTGAGCAGCGCCAACTCGGCGTCGAGCGCGCGATTGACCGCCGCGCGCATCTTGCCGCCGACGTAGATGAAAAACACACCGACCACGACGAACAACGCCAGCGACAACTGATCGCGGAAGCTGCCGACGTATAAGCTGTGCAGCGGCAGAAAAATCGAACAGCCATACAGGAAGCCCGCCAACAGGACGATGGCCGCCGGCCCCTTGCCCAGCACCGCCGCCGCCAGCGCGACCAGCGGAATGAACAGCAAAAAGGGAATCCGGTTACCGACGATGACCGAGACGCCGATCTGCAACATCAATGCGAACAGCGACAGGCCCACGCCTACGACGTAGCGCAACGCGGTCGGAAGTTTTTTTGCGGAAAGCAGCATCGGGAGTCCTTGGTTACGCCTATCATACCAAGCGACAACCCCGGCCAGTCAACCGCGCCGGCCTTTAACACCCATAGCTCAAATTTCCCCAGGCGCATCTTGCGCCAGCGCAAACTTCCCGCGTCTTTTTCAGTGCTTTTTGACCGGCTCGGGCTTCGAGCCATGGCGCACCTGGGTCGCCTGCCGGAGCGCGGCGGCGCAATCGACCGCCTCCACATTGCCGGGGTTGATCAGCGGCACCACGGCCGCCAGCGGATTGACGATGCCCAGCGCCACCGCCGCGCCCGCCTTGAGCGCCAGCGGCCCCTTGGCCACGCCGACGTCCGGATTGGCGAATGTGCCACGGGCATACAGCGGCGTGCGCAGCGAGATGATGCGCACGCCCTTGGTCTTCGGCTTGACGTCCAGGTCCAGGCGCTCGCCGGCGAGGTCGATGGTGCCGGTGACATCGATAACCGCCTCGTCCGTGTCGACGACGAAGCGGCGGGTCTGCGCCCGGCCCTTTTCGACGACGAAATCGCTGGCCATGCAGTTCAGCTGCACCTGCCTGTCGCCGAACAGCTTGACGAAGACCGCGTTGGCGATGTTCAGGCCGGCCGCCTCCAGCACGAACTTGCTGACCGAGCCCTCGCTGACGGTGGCGCCCAGCTCGCCGCTGGCGGTGGCCAGCATCGCCGACACCGAGTTGCCGCTGCCGGCCAGCGCGGCGTCGCCGTTGACCTCGCCCACGCTGGCCTGCATCGATTGCAGTTTCGGGAACAGCTGGCGGATCCGCAGGTGGCGCGCGGCCATCTTGATCTGCGCCTGGATCGGCTGCTTGCCGCCGTCGAGCGTGATATCGGACGTGACGTTGCCGCCGGCCATGCCGAAGTTCAGCGGCGTCAACGTCAGCACCTTGTTCTTCATGCGGATATGGGTGTCGATGTCCTCGAGCGGGATGTCATGCGTGCGCACCAGCTTCTTGCCGGTGAATTTGACGTCGGCGTCGAGCGCGTCCCACTTGGCGGTGTTGAATTGCTCGACCGGCAAGGCCTTGCCCGCCGGCTGGTTGGGCTTCTTGTCGCGCGCGGCCTTGTCGGCGTTGCTCTCGGCGCCGATGGCCGGCCCCAGGTCGGCCAGCCGCAGCTGGTTGGACGTCAGCGCGCCCGTCAGCAGCGGACGCGGCTTGCGGGGGCTGTAGCTCAGCGTGCCGTGCAGGTCGCTGCCGCCGACGGTGCCGCTGAAGCCGCGGTAGGTCCAGTTCCACACCGCGCCCTCCTTCTTGCCGCCCAGGCGGCCGGTGGTGGCGTAGGCCGGCGTCTCCGGCAGCAGCACGCCGGTCAGCGGGTACAGGTCGGCCATGCTGGCGCCGGCCAGCGACAGCTTCAGGTCGATGCCCGACAGCGAGCGCGGATCGGTCAGGGTGCCCTCGACGGCGATCTTGTTCTTGCCCAGCATGGCGTCGGCCCGCACCGGGAAGATATCGTGTTCGTCGCGCAGCGACAGCACGGCGCCGGTCTTGCCGCCGCCGGTGACCGGGGCGCCGCGATACGACCCGCCCAGTTCGAAGCGCATGCCGTAATCCTTGGCGTCGGCGTCGCCGGGATCGATGGTGGTCGCCGTGGCGCGCAAATCGAGCTTGATGCCGTCGTCCAGGTAGCGCAGGCTGCCCTCGCGGAACGCCAGGCGCCGGATGTCGACGTCCCATGTCGACGGGCCGTTGTCCTTGAAGGTCCAGGTGTTGCTGCCGTCGGCGCGGCGCTGGGCCGCCACTTGCAGCTTGTCCAGTTCCAAATTGGTGATCACCACCTGTTTGTGCAGCAGCGGCAGCGCGTGCAGCGCGACGACGATGTTGCCAGCGCTTGCCAGGCGCGGACCGGTGCCGGTCCACGACGGATTGGCGACATACACGTCGGCCGCGCTGATCTCGGGCCGCGGCACGTAGCGGCGCCACCCCGGCTCGGCGGGATCGCCCTGGCGCCAGCGCACGTCCAGATCGCCCCGGATGGCGAACTCGCGCCCTATCGTCTGCGACACCTTGTCGTTGATGTAGGGGCGGGCGCGGTTCCAGTCGAACGTCAGCACGAAGATGACGAGCGCCACCAGCAGCACCAGCAGTGCCGCGAGGAAGCAATACAGGATGGTCAGGGGGCGCGATCTTCTCATACGGCCATGCTACGCCCCGATCAGGCGGCGTTATGTGATCTATTCAACAAAACCGGCAAATCGGACGGCAGGGCGGCGCGGGCGCTGGCGGCGTAGCGCAGCAGGGTGTCGCCGAAGCCGCCGCCGGCCCTGGCGTTGCGGCGCCGGCGGCGCCAGACAACGTTCCAGCTCGCGCTCCTCGTTATGGGCCGGGACGATCACGCCGATCATCAGGCCAGGCCCTCCTGCTGCGCCACCGAATCGGCGCTGGCGGACCAGACGTCGAGCAGGAAGTCGTCCTCGCTGTGGCGCAGCAGGCGGTGCAGGCCCGGCGTCGCGTCGAACACGGTGTGCACGCTGTCGGTGTTCAGGCGGCGGTCGGCGAACGGCCGGCGCCAGTGGCACATGGCCAGCGTGCCG
>DATMSN010000162.1:0-1590 GCA_035565375.1 Duganella sp.
TGATACATCCCAACGACGAGGTAAATCTCGGCCAGTCGAGCAACGACATTTTCCCCACCGCAATGCATGTGGCGGCGGCGGCGTCCTGGCCCATCCCCTGCCGCAGGAAGCGTTGCTGCGTCAGCGCCAGGGTGCGGTTGCCGGCGGCGTCGCAGTTGGCCTGCACCGACACCAGCGGGAAGCCCGGCTGCGTGGTCCAGGAGGCGGCGATGCGGCTGATCTTGCCGCCGCCGGCGCCGTCGAGCGCCCGCCACAGGTCGCCGCTGAAGGTGTTGCCGTAGGCGTGGGTTCGCATATAGTGGCGGATGCCGGCGCGGAAGGCGTCGGCGCCCATATACGTTTCCATCATGCGCAGCACGGCTTGGCCCTTGTTGTAGGTGATGGCCGGATCGAAGGCGTTGGTCGCGTCGAGCTCGTTGACAACGGGCTGGCTGATCGCGCGCGACCCGGCCAGCGCGTCGGCGCCCATGGCGCCCTCCTTGCTGGCGTCCTCGCGCTCCCACCAGCGCCAGCCGGGATTGCGCAGGTCGGTCTGCCTGGCCCCCATCCACGAGGCGAAGCTCTCGTTGAGCCACAGCTCGTCCCACCAGCCCATCGTGACCAGGTCGCCGAACCACTGGTGCGCCATCTCATGGGCCTGGATGCTGTAGACGTTCTGGCGGTCGCCCATCGTGCTCGACGGGGTGATCAGCAGCATCTGGTCGTTGTAGGTGATCGCGCCCCAGTTCTCCATGGCGCCGCGAAAGCCGCCCGGCACCGCGATCGCATCGAGCTTGGGCAGCGGGAAGCGCACGCCGAAGTACTCGTTATAGTCGGCCAGGATCTGCGCCGCGTTCGCCAGCGCCTGCTGGCCGCCCTGCTCCTGGCCCTTGACGGCCACCACGTTGAGCCGGGTGCCGCCGCTCTCGCCGCTGATCTGCGCCAGGTTGCCGGCCGAGAATTCGACCAGGTACGACGCCATCTTCGGCGAGCGCGCGAAGCTGGTGGTGGCCAGCGCGCCCTTGACGCTGCGCTTGGCGACCGGCATGTTCGAATACGCGGCCCACTGGGCCGGCACCGTCACGTTCAGCTGGAACGCGGCGCGGAAGGCCGGCTCGTCCCAGCAGGGGAACATGCGGCGCGCGCCGGTCGCCTGGAACTGGGTGCTGAGCATCTTGTCCTTGGCGCCGCCGGGCGCCATGTATTCCTGCAGGAACAAGCCGACCGCGTTGGTTTCGATCCGGCCCCGGTAGGCAAAGCTCAGCGTGTGCTTGCCGGCCGCCGCCGGCCTGGCCAGCGTGATGGTGGTCAGCTGCGCCTTGTCGTCGGACAGCACGGCCTTGACCGGCTTGCCGTCCAACAGCACCTTGCTCAGTGTCTGGTTCAGCGAATTGAACTGGATGGTGGCGGTGGCCTCGCGGAAGTCGAGCACCACGCTTTCGGTGCCGGCGACGGTGCGCTGGTCGAGGTCGGGCGTGAGCGCGATGGTGTACGCGAGCGGCACCACGTTCTTGGGCAGGCGACCCGGCGCGGTGGCGAACGAGAACGTCTGCGCCGTGTCGGTGTCGGCCCAGGCCGGGGTGGAGGGGAAGATCGTCGCCAGCGCGATGG
>DATMSN010000163.1:0-3883 GCA_035565375.1 Duganella sp.
GCTGCTGCCGCTGCTGGGCGACGCCGACGAGGCGCGCCTGCAGGGCGCCACCGGCGACCTGGCGCGCCTGCCGGTCACCTTCAACCCCTGCGACGAAATGGTACAGCTGCCCGATTTGCACGTGGCGGCGATGTCCCTGGCCTCCCTCTCACTTTCTTTGAAACCGGAAGGCGACAAGTCCGATGAATGACGATTCCCAAATCCTGATCGCGCGCCTGCTGACGCATCAACACCTGCGCCGCGACGACAAGCTGGTCAAGCGCGTGCTGTCGGACGAATTGTTCCGCGCCGAAGTCGACGCGCGCCTGCTGGCCACCGGCCTCAAACTGCTCGACAACGTCTACGCCGACCACGTGACCCTGGCGCTGCACCGCGCCATCGAGCCGAAGATCTTCGGCGCGCGCGACGTCTGGCAAAACAATAACTTCGGCCTGTCGCGCGACGGCGTGGCCCTGCTGGTGGTGCTGTGGGCGCAGATCATCCTGCCCAAGCGCGAACGCCAGGAGACCCACCAGCACGCCGACGACGAGCAAAACGACATGTTCGGCATCGAGAAGCCGCTGCCGCGCGCCGAGGACACCTCGATCGGCATCGCCTACAAGGCGCTGCTGGCCGACTTCGGCGACAAGTTGGGCAAGAAGACGCGCCTCGACATGAACCTCGGCATCCTGGCCAAGCTGGGCTTCATCGAACGGCGCGGCGACGTCATCGTCGAAGGCCCGCTGCTGGACCTGATGATGGACACCGACCAGCTCAAGGAGCGCATCATCAACGGCGCGCTGGCCGACGTCTTCAAACGCTCGCCGGCGCAGATCATTCCGGTGCCGCGCCGCACGCCGCCGATCGCCGCCAACGACGAGGAAGCGGTGGCGGAGCAGGGCGCCGACGACGCGCAGGACGATGCGCAGGACGGCGCCATGCCGGCGTTCGACATCCCCGACAGCCTGCCCGACGCGCCAGCCGACGACACCGACCTGCCCACCAAGGACTAAGCCATGTTTCATATCAAATCGTTAGAACTGGTCCACTGGGATTACTGGCAGCGCATCAAGAACATCCCGCTGGACGCCAAGATCATCACCATCGCCGGCCAGAACGGCTCCGGCAAGACCACCCTGCTCGACGCGCTGCGTACCCTGTTCGGCCTCGATTGCTCGATGGGCCGCACCTACAAGCACTACGCGCGCCACAGCGGCCAGCAGACCGCCTGGCTGCGCGCCGTGGTCGACAACAAAAGCGTCGGCAGGCAGCTGTCGAACCGACCGTTCCGCAGCTCCGGCTTCTTCAGCGACGACGAGGTCACGCTGTTCTGCCAGATCCAGAAGAACGGCGGCGACTGGAAGCGCCAGTACCTTATGCGTCCGGGTAACGTGCAGATCGAGGACATCGGCGAAGTCGGCAACGACTGGCTCGGCGTCGAGAACTACCGCAAGCGCCTGGCCAACGCCGGCCTGTCGCCGGCGATGGCCAAAGTGCTGGCGCTCGAGCAGGGCGAGACCGACAAGCTGTGCGAATACGCGCCGCGCCAGTTGCTCGACCTGGTGTTCCAGGTCTTCGGCGACAAGGAGGTGCTGGACGCGTACGACGAGGCCAAGCGCCACCAGCGCGACACCGAAGTCGAATTGAAACGCTTCGAAACCGAACTGGAAGCCTCCAAGACCAACCTGGAAGGCCTGCGCCTGCGCGTGGCCAACTACCACCAGTGGGAAGACCTGAACAAGGAGCGCCGCAACCTGCAGGAGGAAGTGCTGCCCACGCTGGAGTACCACGAGGCGCGCGAGAAGCACGGCAACGTGAGCCGCCAGCTGCGCGAGGCGCGCAAGCCGCTGATGCAGGCCGACCAGCAGATCACCGACAAGCGCAACCAGCTGGCCGCGCAGGCCAAGGCCCTGACCGACGCGCAGCAGCACGAGACGGTGCTGGAGCAGGAATCGACGTCGCTGCAAACGCGCCTGACGCACATCAACGGCAAACTCAAGCCGCTCGACAGCCTGCTGGAACAGAAGGTGCGCCTGCAAAAGCTGGCCGCCGATTCCGGCGCCGACCTGGCCGAGGTGGCGCAGCAGCTGCAGGAAAAGGAAATCGAGCTGGCGCGCCAGCGCAACGCGCGCGACGCCGTCGCCGCCAAGATCGCCGGCGAACTGGCGACCATCTCGGCGCTGCAGGGCAAGACCGCGATGCCGGAACCGGAGGCCCAGCGCACCATGCGCCGCGCGCTCAACGACGCCGGCATCGGCCACGCCATGCTGTCCGACATCGTCGAGGTGACGGACCCGCGCTGGCAGGGCGCCATCGAGGGTGTGCTCGGCGGCTACGCCTCGGTGGTGCTGCTGGATAAATCGAGCGACGCGTCGGCGGCCTACCGCCTGGCGGAAAAAGAACGCTATCGCCACTTCATCGTGCCGGACCTGGTGCACGCGCCGAGCGTCAAGGACGACAGCCTGATGTCGGTGGTGAAGTTCTCGGCCAAGGTTCCGGCCTGGCTGGTGGAGCAGCTCTCGCGCATCACGCGCGTGGACACCGTCGACGCCGGCGCCAAGCTTGGCAACCACGAAGAGTGGATCACGCCGGACGCCTACCACCGCGAACGCCGCGGCGGACGCTCGCTGTTCGTCGAGGTGTCGCGCTACCGCTTCGGTTCCGCCGGCCGCACCCAGCGTATGGAAGCGATCCAAAGGTCGCTGCCGGCGCTGGAGGCGCAGGAGGACGCGCTGACGTTGATCGTCTCCAAGCTGGCGTCGGAAATCAGCGCGCTCAAGACGCGCCTGGCCGGCGTCGACGCCGCCAAGGAACTGGCCGCGCGCCAGGAGGAGTTCGACGAGGCGGCGCGCAACGCCGTGCCGTTGAAGGAAGAGCGCACGGAAGTGGGCACCCGCCTGGGCGAGCTGCAAAACCTGATCAAGAACGCGGTCGTCACGCGCACCCGCGCCGACACGACGTGGCAGAACGCGCGCTTCGCCCTGTCGGAAGCGGAAGCGGGCATGCGCCTGAATAACAAGCGCCAGATCGAGCAGCGCGCCGACCACGCGCGCGCCTTGCTGGCGTTGCGCAAGGCGTGGCGCCATCTGCCGAAAAGCTGGCGCCGGCCGGAACGCCGCCTGCGCCTGGTCAGCGACCATCAGAACGCGCACCAGGTCAACCTGCGCATCCACAGCCTGGAGGCGAGCCTGTCGCGCAGCGACTGGGAACTGGATGCGACGGTCATCGACCAGTACCAGCGCCTCAACGAACAGCTCAGCGGCCGCCAGTCCGAGACCGAGGAGCGCCGCTACCAGAACAACCGCGCCATCGAGGCGACCGGCAACGCGCGCGGCGCGTACATGGAGCGGCTGCGCTACACCATCAAGACCTACTCCAAGAACATCAAGGAGCTGGGCGAATTGGCGGGCATCGAGGTGCACTCCGACCCGGTGCGCCTGGAGAACGACGACACGCAGCTGGCGCAGGCCGGCCTGCATGTGCGCTTCAAGTTCGACGGCAAGGGCATCATCGGCATGAACGACGGCGAAGCGTCCGGCGGCCAGCAGGTGATGAAATCGCTGGTGCTGCTGATTGGCTTGCTGAAGTCGGAAGAAGGTTCCGGCGGCTTCGTGTTCATCGACGAACCGTTCGCCCACCTGGATATCCGCAACATCCAGCTGGTCGGCGAGTTCCTGAAGAACACCGACGCCCAGTACCTGATGACGACCCCGCTGACGCACAACACGGACGTCTACGATCCTTCCGAACTGACGCTCATCACGAGTAAAAAGAAGAAGGATACCGAGTGGGCGCAGCCGATCTTCGTGCTGCAGCGCCGGACCGACGGCGCCAAGGCGGCCTAGGCGGCCTAGGCGGGCGTGGCGCCATCTGCCGAAAAGCTGGCGCCGGCCGGAACGCCGCC
>DATMSN010000164.1:0-3548 GCA_035565375.1 Duganella sp.
AGGCGCGCAAGGTCGCCATCCTGGCGGCGCATGGCGTCGATGCCGCGGGTGTCAAGGCGATCTACGCCGATTTGCTGGCCGCCGGCGCGGTGCCGCGTTTGGTCGCGCCGCAACTGGGGCAACTGGTCGCCGCCGATGGCAGCGCGCTGGATGTCGAGATCACGATCCAGGGCGGTCCGCCGGTGCTGTACGACGCGGTGGTCGTGGCCGACGGCGAAGCCAGCGTCAAGATGTTGATGGGCGACGCCGACGCGCTTGATTTCGTGCGCCAGCAGTTCCGCCACTGTAAGCCGATGCTGGCGGTGGGGGCGGGCGCCGACTTGCTGCGCAAGGCCGGCGTGCCGGAGAAGATGGAAAACGGTACGGCCGATCCGTCGTTGTGGGTTGTTGCGGCGGGCGCCGTGCTGCCGGCGCTGACGGAGTTCAAGGCCGCCCTGGCCGCGCACCGCAACTTCCAGCGCGAGGTGGACGCGGCGGCGTTGTAACCCGACCGCCGCCGGACCCCGGAAACACGTAGGGCGGATTAGCGCAGCCCCTGCCTTCTGGCCAGTCTCCGGAACTTCAACAATGACGAGCATAGTGATATGCTCGTTCCTAGCAACTTCTATCCCATAAAAAGACCCGATAAGAACTGGTATCGATGGACGTGTACGCCCCTCAAGTTTGGCTTCCGCACGAGCGACCGGTGCTACCCGGATCGCCATCGAGTCCTATTCACACGACCGAGCGTCGTCTGGCGTTCTTCGTCATCGGCTTCATCGTCGCCATCACCGGCGGCTTGGGCAACGCGCTGGTGCTGGTCAACCTGCCCTACCTTCAAGGTTCGCTCGGCGTCTATTCGGCCGAGATCCAGTGGCTGCCGGCCGCCTACGTGATGGCCAACGTGTCGATGAACCTCCTGCTGGTCAAATTCCGCCAGCAATACGGCCTGCGGCTGTTCACCGAATTATTTCTGGTGCTGTACGCCGTCGCCACGGTCGCGCACCTGTTCGTGCACGGCCTGGCGTCTGCCATCGCCGTGCGCGCCGCCCACGGCATGAGCGGCGCCGCGCTGTCCACCCTGGGACTCTATTATGTGCTGCAGGCGTTTCCGGCCCAGCACCGGGTCAAGGCGGTGGTGCTGGGCATCGGCTTCTCGCAACTGGCGCTGCCGATGGCGCGCCTGTTCTCGTCGGATCTGATGGAGTTCGGCGAGTGGCGCGGCCTGTACTTCTTCGAGCTCGGATTGGCCCTGGTGTCGCTGGCCGGCGTGTTGTTCCTCAAGCTGCCGCCAGGAGACCGCATCAAGGCCTTTGAAAAAATGGACTTCGTCACGTTCGCGCTGTTCGCGCCGGGCGTGGCGCTGCTGTCGGCGGTGCTGGCGCTGGGCCGCACCGTGTGGTGGCTGGAATCGCGCTGGCTGGGCCTGAGCCTGGCCGGCGCCATCGTGTTGATCACCGCCGCGCTGTTGATCGAGTATAACCGCGCACGCCCGCTGATCAACACGCGCTGGCTCAGTACCGCCAATATCGCGCGGCTGGCGATGTCGGTGCTGCTGATCCGCATCGTGCAGTCCGAGGCCAGCGGCACGGTGGGCTTTCTGCAGGCGCTGGGCCTGACCAACGACCAGATGCAGACGCTGTGGATCATCGTCATGATCGGCACCCTGGCCGGACTGCTGGCCAGCGCGCTGACGATCACGCCGGCGCGCATCCCCGCGCAGTTGATGCTGTCGCTGGTGGTGATGGCGATCGGCGCCTACATGGATTCCAACGCCACCAATCTGACCCGCCCGGCCAACATGTACGTCAGCCAGTTCCTGCTCGGATTCGGCGGCGCCTTGTTTATCGGGCCGACGTTTGTCTCCGGCTTCGGCGCCGTGATCGCGGCGCCGAGTAATCTGGTCAGCTTCTCCGTCATGTTCTCGATCACGCAAACGCTGGGCAGCCTGCTCGGATCGGCGATCGTCGGCACCTTCCAGGTGGTGCGCGAGAAGTACCACTCCAGCATATTGGTCGAACATCTGACGCTGCTCGATCCGCAGGTGGCGGCCCGGGTCCAGAGCGGCGGCGCCGCGCTCGGCGCCACGCTGGCCGATCCCTCGATCCGCGGCGCGCAAGGCGTGGCCTCGCTGGGCGCCGCCGCCACGCGCGAGGCCAACATCCTCGCCTACAACGATGTCTTTTTGATGATTACGCTGGTGGCGGTGCTCACGTTCGTATGGATGCTGGCGCGCTACCTGTGGGCGATCTGTGTGGTGTGCCAGCCCAAACCGGAGCAAAACGCCCAGACCGGCATGGCCAACGTCTCTCTTAACAATTCCGGATCACGCTGAACGATGGCTACCAATACTCCCGATACTTCCTCCGCTCCTTCCGCCGCCGCCGCGCCACCGCCGCCGGCGCCAAGCCGCCGTGGGCAGATCGTTTCCACGATCGCGTTTTCGCTGGTCGCCCTGATCGGCGTGCTGATCGTGCTGTACGCGTGGCGGCTGCCGCCCTTCAGCAGCGCCATCGTCTCGACCGAGAACGCGCTGGTGCGCGGACAGGTCACGCTGATCGGCACGCAGTTGTCAGGTTATGTCATCGACGTCAAGGTGCAGGATTTCCAGTACGTGAAGCAGGGCGACTTGCTGGTCCAGATCGACGACCGTATCTACCAGCAGCGCTACGAGCAGGCGCAGGCGCAACTGGCCGCGCAAAAGGCGGCGCTGGCCAACTGGGAGCAATCGCGCAAGACGGCGGCATCGGGCGTGCTGCTGAATCAGGCCACCCTGGCCAACGCGCAGGCGCAGGCGGCCAAGTCGCTGGCGGATCTGGGCCGGGTCAACTCGCTGGCCGCCGACGGCTCGCTGTCGTTGCGCGAGCAGGACGCGTCGAAGGCGGCGCAGGCGCAGACGGCGGCCGCCGTGGCCCAGGCGCGCGCCAATCTGGACATCGCCAAACAGCAGGTGCAATCGGTGACGGTCAACAAACTGTCGCTGGAGGCGGCGGTGGCCAACGCGGAGGCGGCGCTCAAGGCGGCCAGGGTGGATCTCGATAACACGCGCATCACCGCCCCGGAGGACGGTCAGCTGGGACAAGTCACGGTGCGCAAAGGCGCCTACGTCAACACCGGTGCCAACTTGATGGGATTGGTGCCACGCCAGTTGTGGGTCATCGCCAATCTGAAAGAGACGCAGATGAATAACGTTCAGGTGGGGCAGAGCGCCACCTTCAAGGTCGACGCGCTCGATGGCGCGGTGCTGACGGGGCAGGTGGAGCGCATATCGCCGGCCACCGGTTCGGAATTCAGCGTGCTGCCGGCCGATAACGCGACCGGTAATTTCGTCAAGATCGCCCAACGCATACCGGTGCGGATACGCATCGATCCGGGCCAGGCCAAGGCCCAGCGGCTGTCGCCCGGCATGTCGGTGATCGTCAGCATCGATACGTCCGCGGTGCTGAACGACGCGGACAAAACGACCGCCGCAGCGGCCCACGGAGCCAAGCGATGAGATGCCGGCGACTGTCAACGCGCCTGCGCCCCGGCGCGGTATCGATCGCGGTCGCGCTGGCGCTGGCCGGCTG
>DATMSN010000165.1:0-1669 GCA_035565375.1 Duganella sp.
GTTGTGGCGGTCGATCGCGCGCTTGCTGGCCGCGATGGCCTCGGCGCCGACGTCGGTGCGCCGCGCCTGGTCCTCCTCGCGCCACAGCAGGCGGTTGTGATAATGGTTGGCACGGATGGTGCTCCAGACCATATCGTTTCCGTCGTGGCGGGCGTCGTGGCGGGCGGTATCATCGTCCTCGGCGTGCTGGCGCCCCAGCGCCACGTCGTGGAAACGAACGATGTCGGCGGCGGCAGGCAGCTCGGGCATGGTCGCGTTCATCGGTCGCGTTCAGTGGTCGCGCCGGCGGCCGCCGCCATCGTCGTCGCCGCGTTCGGCGTGGTCCTGCGACGGCCCCTTGAACGCCGCGCTGACGTCGGCCGGATAGTCGCCTTTCAGATACTTTTGAATCTGGATCGGATTTGCGTGTGCCATATGAATCTCCTGAATCTCCTTGGTTGCGGACGCCGGGGCCGCATCGCGAGCGCCGCCACGCCTGTTACGTATGACAGTCAGTTGGCCGTCCGGTTCCAGATACGCGCGCCGCACCTCCGCCAGATCGACAATTTCGTGCTCGCGCAGCATCTCCTGCAACTCCTCGTCGGCGATCAGCTCGCGCCGCAGATTGCGCTCCAGCTTTTTTCCGTCGCGCACCAGACATAGCGGCCGGGGCAGCGTGAAGCGGCGCAGAAGTGCGTCATGCGCGGCGGCGTCGAATGTGGGCGCGCGGCGGCGGGCACTTCTGCCGGGGGGGCTGGTCTAACCGATGCGCGTGCGCACCGTGCGTGCCTGGGCTTGACTCTGGGGAGCGGCGACGACGATGAACGAGGGGGACGACGCGCGGGTGGCGGGCCAAACCGGCTTGCGGTGGCGCACATGGTGGCGGCCCAAGCCGGGCCAGGCCGCCCATGACATGTGGTGTCTGCTGGTCGACCATCGCTGGCGGATCGGCGCGGCGCTGCTGGTGCTGGTGCTGGCCAAGGTCGCGACGGTCGCCGTGCCGCTGCTGCTCAAGCGTATCATCGAAGCGCTGTCCGGTCCGGCGCAGCCGGCCGCGCTGCCGTTGGCGCTGCTGGCCGGCTATGCGCTGCTGCGCTTTGCCGCCACTTTGCTCAACGAGCTGCGCGACCTGCTGTTTTCGCGCGTGGCGCAGGGCACGGTGGCCTTGTACGCGCAAAAAACCTTCGTCCACCTGCACGCGCTGGGGGCGCGTTTCCACACCCGGCGCCAGATCGGCGGCCTGTTGCCCGACATCGACCGCGGCACCAGCGCCATCGCCTTCCTGCTGGGCGTCGGGCTGTTCACGCTGGTGCCGACGCTGATCGAGATCGCCATGGTGCTGGCGGTGATGCTGGCGCGCTACAGCGGCTGGTTCGCCACAACCATCGCGCTGACTTTCGTCGTCTACGGCGGCTACACGCTGATGTTTACCGCGCGGCGCAGCACCCACCAGCGCCGCGTCAACAAGCTCGACTCGCACGCCAAGAGCCGCCTGGCCGACAGCCTGATCAATTACGAAACCATTAAATATTTCTGCAACGAGGCGCTGGAGGCGCGCCAGTTCGCCGCCATCATGCGGCACTGGCGCGAGGCGGTCGGCCATAACCAGCGCGCGCTGTTCATCCTGCATGTCGGGCAGAGCGCCATCATCGCCGCCGGCGTCGCCGCCGTCATGCTGCTGGCCGGCGAC
>DATMSN010000166.1:0-4685 GCA_035565375.1 Duganella sp.
AGCGCCACGAAGGCGCCCGCGGCCAACCCGTAACTGAGGCTGTTTATGCTGCCGTGCATCGCGCCCCCATTCGCAAACCTATCGTCCGCCGCCGAACAGGACCACCTTCAGGGTGTCGATCAGCACCAGCACGTCCAGGAACAGGCTGTTGTTCTTCACGTAGTACAAGTCGTACTGCAGCTTCTGGATGGCGTCGGCCACCGAGGCGCCGTAGCCGTAGCGCACCTGCGCCCAGCCGGTGATGCCGGGCTTGATGCTGTGGCGCAGCTGGTAGAAGCGCAGCTGCGCGTTAAGCTGGTCGACGAAATACGGCCGCTCCGGGCGCGGGCCGACAAAGCTCATCTCGCCCTTGAACACGTTGAGCAGCTGCGGCAGCTCGTCGATGCGGCACTTGCGGATGATGTTGCCGACGCGCGTGACGCGCGGATCGCGCACCATCGCCCACTGCGGCGATCCGGCCTGCTCGGCGTCGATGCCCATGCTGCGGAACTTGAGGATGAAAAAGCGGCGGCCGTCCTTGCCCACGCGTTCCTGCTGGTAGAACACCGGGCCGCCGTCCTCGAGCCGGATGGCGGCCGCCGTCAGCAGCATCACCGGCAGCGCCAGCGCCAGGATGACGGCGCTGACCACCAGGTCGAACACGCGCTTCATGACGGTGCGGACCGGGCTCTGGTCGAAGCCGCCGCCGAACACCAGCCAGCTCGGCTGCAGCGAGTCGACCCGGATCTGTCCGCTTTCGCGCTCGAAGAAGGTGGTCGCGTCGATCACCCGCACGCCGTGCAGCTTGCACTCGAGCAGATCCTTGATCGGCAAGGCGCCGCCACGCCGCTCCTGCACCGTGACGACGATCTCGCGCGCCTTGTAGCGCCGCGCGATGTCGACCAGCGAGTCGCCCAGCTCCATGTCGAGCACCGCGCCGGCGTTGACGCAGCACGTCTCGTGCGGCGTGGCGACGTAGCCGGCGACCAGGTATTTCTGGTAGCTGCCGGTGTTGGCCGCCAGGTCGCCGCATTCCTTGGCGACGGCGCCGTGGCCGAGGAAGATCAGGCGCGAGGCCAGCATCTTGGACTGCGAGCCGCTGACGAACATGGCGCGCACCAGCACCACGCCGGCCAGCGAGATGGCCAGCACCAGCAGCAGGATGGCGCGCCCGACGTACAGGCTGGGCGCCACGTAGAACACCAGCGCCAGGATGCCGACGGCCATCGCGAACGCCGGCAGCAGCTGCAGGAACAGGCGCGGCCGGAAGCCCTGCACGACGTCGAGGTGGTACATGCCGAAGGTGCTCATGCTGAACACGATCGCCAGCGCGAACGTCAAGGCCGAGGCCATCAGATCGTGCAGCGGCGGCGCGCCGGCGCCGTCGTGCAGCAGCAGGATGGCGGCGCCGGCGTGGAAGGCCGCCATTAACATCATTATCTCGATCAACAGCAGACTGGCCGCCACCTTCGACACGTAGTGATTTGAAATTTTCAGCATACCCTATCCCCATGGACTGCTACGATGAGGGTTGTCGGTGCCGTTGCCGCCGGCGCCGCGCCCTTCTGGTTTACTACCTGGTGCCTAGACGGTCGACATACCAATCCATCGCCACCGCCAGGCCGTCGCCGATGCGGTGGGTGGGCTCGTAGCCAAGTCGCTTGCGGGCCTTGTCGATGTCGGCCTGGGAATGGCGCACGTCGCCCGGCCGGAAGTCGGTGTACTGCGGCGCATGATCGCGCAGCCGCGGAAAGCGCGGCGCCAGCAGCGCGCACATCATCGCGTGCAGCTGCTTGAGCGAAGTGCGCTCGTTGAGCGCGACGTTGTAGACCTGGTTGGCGGCCTGCGGATCGGTGCTGCACGCGGCCAGCAGGTTGGCCTGGATGACGTTGTCGATGTAGCAGAAGTCGCGGCTGGTCTCGCCGTCGCCGTTGATGCGCACCGGGGCGCCGGCGATCAGCGCGGCCACCCATTGCGGGATCACGGCGGCGTAGGCGCCGTTCGGGTCCTGGCGCGGGCCGAAGACATTGAAGTAGCGCAGGCCGATCGAGTCCATGCCATAGCAGCGCGCGAACACGTCCGCGTACAACTCGTTGACATACTTGGTCACCGCGTACGGCGACAGCGGCCGGCCGATCTGCTCTTCGATCTTGGGCAGCGCCGGATGGTCGCCGTAGGTGGAGCTGGAGGCGGCGTAGACGAAGCGCCCGACCTTGGCGTCGCGCGCGGCCGTGAGCATGTTGAGGAAGCCGCCGACGTTGGTGGCGTTGGTGGCGGCCGGATCTTCGATGGAGCGCGCCACCGAGCCGAGCGCCGCCTGGTGCAGCACGTAGTCCACGCCCTCGCAGGCGCGCGCGCAATCGTCCGGCACGCGGATATCGCCGCGCTGGAAATCGAAATTGGCCCACGCCGCCTCGCCCACCAGCGCGCGCACCTGGTCGAGGTTGTGCTGGTGGCCGGTGGCGAAGTTGTCCATGCCGGTGACGCGCTGGCCCAGTTGCAGCAACGCCTGCACCAGGTTCGAGCCGATGAAACCGGCCGCGCCGGTCACCAGCCAGCGCCGGGGCCGGCCCGGCAACTCATGCAGCAGCGCGGCGTACGCCGTCGCGCCTCGGTTGTGGTCGTCCATGATCACAGCCGCCAGACGCAGTGTCCCGCTTGGGCGAGTTTGGCCGTGTCGAACGCCGATTTGATGTCGATGAAGCAGCCGCGCGGCGTCAGCTTGGCCTGCAGCTCGCCGATCGGCGTGGCCAGCAGCTCGCGGTGCGGCACGGCGGCGACGATGGCGTCGGCGCGCGGCAGGTGGTCCCAGCCTTCGAGCTCGATGCCGTATTCATGATAGGCCTCGGCGCTGGCGGCGACCGGATCGTGCACGTGCACCTCGACGCCGTAGGATTTCAATTCGGCGACGATGTCGGCCACCTTGGAGTTGCGCAGGTCCGGACAGTTTTCCTTGAACGTCAGCCCCAACACGTTGACGCGCGCCCCCTTGACGTAGCAACCGGCCGCGATCATGCTCTTGACGGTTTTCTCGGCCACGAACTTGGCCATGCCGTCGTTGATGCGCCGCCCCGCCAGGATCACCTCCGGATGGTAGCCCAGCGTGGCGGCCTTGTGGGTCAGGTAGTACGGATCGACGCCGATGCAGTGGCCGCCGACCAGGCCCGGACGGAACGGCAGGAAGTTCCATTTGGTGCCGGCCGCCTGCAGCACTTCGAGCGTGTCGATGCCGATGCGGTCGAACAGGATCGCCAGTTCGTTCATCAGCGCGATGTTGAGGTCGCGCTGGGTGTTCTCGATGACCTTGGCCGCCTCGGCCACCTTGATGCTGGAGGCGCGGTAGACGCCGGCCGTGACGATCGATTCGTACAACGCCGCGACGCGCTCGAGGGTGTCGGCGTCGTCGCCGGAGACGACCTTGAGGATGGTGGTCAGCGTGTGTTCCTTGTCGCCCGGGTTGATGCGCTCGGGCGAGAAGCCGACGTGGAAGTCCTCGCGCCATTTCAGGCCCGAGTGGCGCTCCAGCAGCGGGATGCAGACCTCCTCGGTGGCGCCCGGATAGACGGTCGACTCGAACACCACGATGGCGCCCTTCTTCATGTGCCGCCCGACCGTCTCGCTGGCGCCGGCCAGCGCCGTGAAGTCCGGGTTGTGGGCGTTGTCGACCGGGGTCGGCACCGCCACCACGAAGTAATCGGCGTCGGCCAGCTCGGCCGGGTCGTCGGTGTAGCGCAGGCGCTCGGCGGCGCGCAGCTGGGCCGCGCTCACTTCGCCGGTCGGGTCGACGCCGTCGCGGTAGTGCTGGATTTTTTTCGCCGACAGGTCGAAACCGACCGTGGTGCGGCGCTTGCCAAATTCCACCGCCAGCGGCAGGCCGACATAGCCCAAACCGATCACGGCTACCACATTCGTGTTTTCCATTGCAGAACCCCAGTAGTGACGGACCACCTGTTTTGCCTACCCGGCACGCTTGCCAAATAATTATTAAAACGTCAGGTAAGATATATTTTTTACACTAAATCGCACTAGGCCAATACTTATCGAACCGACAAAAAAATGCAAGCAATAAAAAAGCCTTTTCACAAGTTTTGTGACATTCCTGAGACCACTCCCTATGACAAGCGCAACCGTACCATTTCGACCACACATGGCGCGGATACAACGGATGGTGGACGATGCGGGAAGAAGGTTGCGGTACGGAATCAGCGTGCCCCGGCCGGCGCTTCCGCCAACACTTCAGCCGGCGCGCAAGCCGCTCGCCAGCAGTTCCTTCCACGCGCCCGGATGGAACGGCCGCAGCCGTATCCAGCGCGCCGCGCAGCGCAGCGCGGCGGCATAGCGCCGCCGCCGGCGGTAGAAGTAGCAATGGTCCTGCATCACCATGTCCAGCCGCCCGATCAGCAGCGCCCGGTAGGAACGCCAGGCCGGCATGTTCAGCAACATTAGCAACATATTGTCCTCGAGCAGAAAGCGCGGCGCGTCGCCATGGGTCAGGCTGGCCGGATGGATGCGGTAGTAGGCCACCTCCTCCGTGACCATCCACAGGTCGTTGTCGAGCGCGCAGCGGAACCACAGGTGGTAATCCTCGGCGCGCCGCAAGCGCTCGTCGAACAAACCCTTGGCCACCAGCAGGCGCTGGCGTATCAAGGTGGTGGTCGGGATCACGATGCAGTCGCGCGCCAGTTCGGCCACCGGGCGCCGCAGCC
>DATMSN010000167.1:0-1996 GCA_035565375.1 Duganella sp.
AAAAATTCATGGCGCTTGTGGATAGCCGCTTCTTGCCTGAGTCAAAAAGACAGTTTCAAGGCGCAGTGGTGGTCCAGAGCAAAAGTACCAAAGGTGATGAGCGGCTTTGCTTCCTGGTCGCCGACGAGTTTGAAGGCCAGGTGGTGAAATTCGTCACGGACAGTATGGATTTCCTCAGCGACATCGATCAGTACCACTTTGCCCCGCCTCCGCCATGGGTGGCATTCAAAGACTACGACCCGGGGTGGTGGGGCGGCTCGATGCAGGGCGCACAAGGCTATTACGACGACCACTACTTCTCTCCATTTTTTCGCGGCCTGGATGCCGATCGGAAGAAAGCGTATTGCGAGAAATTTAGCGTCAGCCCTGATTGGGTGAAGGCGTTGGAGCTTTTTTATGACGAAGATGAGGATGAGTGAACCTTGGCGTCCATGAGTCGGTAGAACTCTTCACTCCTTGAACAGCGATCGACGTCGATGTCATAACGTTTTCGTCCCTCGCGAATCTCCTGCAGTTCTACCGGTCACGCAACGCGTGCCGGTACTGCACCGCTTCGCCGACATGCGGCTCGCCGATGCGCTCCGCGCGGGCGAGGTCGGCGATGGTGCGGGCCTCGCGCAGGATGCGGTGGTAGGCGCGGCCCGACCATTGGAATTGCTGCATCGCGTGTTTAAGGTGCGCCTTGCCGGGCTTGTCCGGCTTGCAGAACTGATCGATCTCGCGCGTGGTCAGGTATTGGTTGCGCTTGCCCTGGCGCCGCAACTGGAGCTCGGCGGCGGCCTGCACGCGGGCGCGGATCGCGGCGGATGGTTCGCCGTTGGCGTCCTCGCCGAGCACGTCCGGTTCGACGGCGGCCACTTCCATCTGCATGTCGATGCGGTCGAGCAGCGGGCCGGACACGCGGCTTTGGTAGCGGATGATGAGTTCGTTCGAACAGCGGCAGATGCCGCTGCTGTGGCCGTGATATCCGCACGGACACGGATTCATCGCCGCGATCAGCTGGAAGTGCGCGGGGAAGTCCGCCTGCCGCGCCGCGCGCGAAATGGTGATGTGGCCGGATTCCATCGGCTGGCGCAGCACGTCGAGCACGCGGCGGTCGAATTCCGGCAGTTCGTCGAGGAACAACACGCCGCGATGCGCGAGCGAAATCTCGCCGGGACGCGGCACGCTGCCGCCGCCGACCAACGCCACGCCCGACGACGTGTGATGCGGCGCGCGAAACGGCCGGCGCTTCCAGTGTTCGATGCGAAAGCCGCCCGTCAGCGATTGCACGGCGGCCGCCTCCAGCGCCTCCTCGTCCGTCATTTCCGGCAGCAGGCCGGCGAAGCGCGACGCCAGCATGGTCTTGCCGGCGCCGGGCGGACCGACCAGCAGGATGCTGTGGTTGCCCGCCGCCGCCACCTCGAGCGCGCGCTTGGCGAAGATCTGGCCTTTCACGTCGGCGAAGTCGGGATACTCGGTTGGGACGACCAGCGGCGACGATTCGTGGCGCGACAGCATCGATTCCGCCGACTTGGCGGCGAAATGGGCGCACACCTGCAGCAGCGAGCTTGCCGGGTAGATCGCCGCGTTGGCCACCAGCGCCGCCTCGTCGGCGTTGGCTTGCGGCAGGATGAAGGCCAGGCGGCCGCCGTCGCGCCGGGTGGCGAGCGACATCGCCAGCGCGCCGCGTATCGGGCGCAACTCGCCCGACAGCGACAGTTCGCCGGCGAACTCGTATTGGTGCAGGCGGGCGGAGGGGATTTGCTTGGAGGCGGCGAGGATGCCGAGCGCGATGGGTAAATCGAAGCGGCCGGATTCCTTCGGCAGGTCGGCGGGCGCCAGGTTGACGGTGATGCGTCTGGCCGGAAATTCGAAGCCGCCGTTCTGGATGGCGGCGCGGACGCGGTCCTTGGCTTCCTTGACCTCGGTGTCGGCCAGCCCGACGATGGTGAAGCCCGGCAAGCCGTTGGCCAGATGCACTTCGACGCTGACTTCCTGCGCGTCCATGCCGGCC
>DATMSN010000168.1:0-4671 GCA_035565375.1 Duganella sp.
GCGCCCGCGCGGCGCTGGAACAATGCGGTTTCCACGTCAAGGTCGCCATCGTCGCGTTGCTCAGGCAATTGCCCGTGCCCCAGGCGCAAGCCTTGCTCGACCGCAGCGCCGGCAGCGTGCGCGCCGCGCTCCAGCTACCACATTAGGACTTTATTCTTTACTTCGTGGCAAAAATGCCACAAATACCATTCCGCAAATGTCGCCCGGCTGGCATGCTCCCCTGATAACGATAGAACGCAGGCACATCAAAGGGAGAGGCCGTGAAGCTGAAGAAACTGGCGCACATGATTGCGCTGATGGGTGTCGTCGCCCCGGTGGCGGGACCGGCGCTGGCGCAGGGCGGCGACGCCGCCATGCAGCGCGTCGAGATCACCGGCAGCAGCATCAAGCGGGTGGCGAAGGAGGGCGCGCTGCCGGTGCAGGTGATCAACTACGACACCATCGAAAAACAAGGCATCACCAGCACCGAACAGCTGATCAGGACGTTGTCGGCCAACGGCACCGGCGCCGACAACATGACGTCCGGTAACAATGTGTTCGGCGCGGACGCCGACCGCGTCAGCGGCGGCGCCTCGTACGCGTCGCTGCGCGGGCTGGGACCGAACAGCACGCTGGTGTTGCTCAACGGCCGCCGCATCGCCACCTATGGCGCCAGCGGCAAGTCGGTCGACCTGAACGCGATTCCTCTCGGCGCCATCCAGCGCGTGGAAATCCTCAAGGACGGCGCCTCGGCCATCTACGGCACCGACGCCATCGGCGGCGTCATCAACTTTATCCTGCGCACCGACTATCGCGGCCTGGAGGCGTCCTACACCGGCAACTTCACCGAGGCGGGCGGCGGCGCCAAACGCCGCCTGTCGCTGCTCGCCGGCATCGGCGCGCCGCTGACCGACGGCTACAACCTGATGGGCAGCGTCACCTACGACAACGACGAAAAGCTCAGCTCGCGCGAGCGCTCGTTCGCCAACGGCTTCCAGCCCGCGCGCGGCCTGTCGCCGGACACCACCGGCACGCCGTACGCCAACCAGCTGAGCGGCGCCGGCACCGCGCTCGGCACCGGCTTCAAGCTGCCGGGCGACAATACGACCTATCTGCAAGCCAATCCGCTCAGCTTCCAGGGCAAGTGCGACACCATCGCCGGCATGTCGCAGTACCAGACGGCGCTGTGGAAGGACGTCACCGCCGCCAGCCGCAGCACCTACTCGTGCGCTTACGATTACGGCGCCGACTACATCATCAGCTTCCCGGTCGAGCGCCTGAACGCCGTCTCGCGCGGCACCTTGCAGCTCGGCCCGGACCACAAGGTCTTCGCCGAGGCCTTGTACGGCCACACCAAGGCCACCTCGGAGCTGACGCCGGTGCAGATTTCCGCGACGCTGGGCAACGGCGCCGTCTATCCGGCCGGCGGCGCGTATTACCAGGACCTGTCGCCGTATATTTCCACCTTCGACAAGAGCAAGCCGATCTCGTACAAATGGCGCGCCAACGACTGGGGCAACCGCGTGCAGGAAAACATCACCGACAACGCCCGCCTGCTGCTCGGCGCCGAGGGCATCCTGCTCGGCAAGTGGGACTACCGCGCCGGCCTGTCGCACGGCGAGAGCAAGACCAAGACGCGGCTGCTGGACGGCTACGGCTACACCAGCAAGATCTACGCCGCGCTGGCGAGCGGCGTCATCAATCCGTGGCTGGGCGCCGGCGAGAGCCAGACGCCGGCGGCGCAAAGCCTGATCGACTCGACCAGGTATCGCGGCCCGCTGCAACATGGAAAGACCAAGCTGACCCAGATCGACGGCAACCTTTCGGGCGAAGTCATGCAGCTGCCGGCGGGGCCGCTGTCGATGGCGCTCGGCTTCGACCTGCGGCGCGAAGGCTACAGTTTCGCGCAGGACGTCGACGCCACGCAAATCCTGCTGGCGCCCGGCAACGCCGCGCTGAGCGAGGCGAGCCGCGACATCAAGGCGATCTACACCGAGCTGCTGGTGCCGGTGACCAAGGATCTCGAGCTGCAACTGGCCGTGCGGCGCGACCACTACAGCGTGTTCGGCGATACCACCAATCCCAAAGTCTCGTTCCGCTATCAGCCCAACAGTTCGGTGCTGTTCCGCGGCTCGGCCAACAAGGGCTTCCTGGCGCCCAGCTTCACGCAGTTGTATTCCGGCAGACTGTTGCAGGAACTGCCGAACGGCATCATCGATCCGATCGGCTGCCCGGCCAATCCGGGCAACCCGGCCTTCTGCGCCATTCCCCGGCTGGAATACTTCACCGGCGGCAACACCGGGCTGAAGCCGGAAACCTCCAAGCAGGGCAGCATCGGCGTCGTTGTCGAGCCGGTCAAGGGATACTCGGCGTCGGTCGACTACTGGGCCATCAACATGGTCAACCGCATCCTCAACCGCACGCCGCAAGTGGTGCTGGCCAACGCGGCTGCGCTGTCGGGCAACATCGTGCGCAATCCGGTGGACGGCACCATCGCCTATGTGCAGGCCGGCTGGATCAACGCCGCCGGCGCCAAGACGCGCGGCGCCGACGTCAGCCTGCGCGGCGAGGGGAAAGTGGCTGGCTACAACTGGAACTTCAACCTCGACGGCACCTACACCAACAGCTTCAAGTTCGCCGAGTTCGAAGGCCAGGAGTACAAGGAATACGTCGGCAACTTCTACACCCGCGACCTGTACCTGCGCTGGAAGCACAACGCCAGCGTCAGCCTGGCCAGGGGCGACTGGAGCGCGATGCTGATCCAGAACTACAGCTCCGGCTACAAGGACCAGTTGCCCAACGCCGGCAAGTCGGCGCCGCCGCCGGGCTTCAATCCCAACGTCAAGGCGTACACCAAGTACGACCTGTCGGCCACCTACAGCGGCATCAGGAACACCACGATCACGGTCGGCATCCAGAACATCCTCGACACCGACCCGCCGTTCACCGCGCACAACGTCGACGAAGTGGTGGGCGCCGGCTGGGACCCGCGCGTGGCCGATCCGCGCGGCCGCTCGCTCAGCGTTTTGCTGAAGTATAAGTTCCTGTAATGCCCGGGGGCTACAGCCGGCGGCAGTTCGGCAACCTGCTGGCCGCCGCCGCGCTGGGGACAAGCGCGACGGCGTCGGCGTCGACACGGAGGAGGGCGATGCGCCTGATTAAACCGGCCAGGCTGCTGCCCGGCGATGTTGTCGGCATCATCGCGCCGGGCGGCCGCACCAATGAGGGCGAGCTGGAGAAGGCGGTCGCCAACATCGAATCGCTGGGCTTGCGCGCGCGCGTCGGCGCCAACATCCACTATGTCTACGGTAATTATGCGGGCACGGCGCGGCAGCGGCTCGACGATCTGCACGGCATGTTTCTCGATCCGGAAATCAAGGCGGTGTGGGCGATACGGGGCGGCTCCGGCTGCATCTCGCTGCTCGAACACATCGACTACCGGCTGCTACGCGCCCATCCGAAGGCGCTGATCGGCTATTCGGACCTCACGTGCCTGCATCTGGCCTTGCTCAAGCATGCCGGGCTGGTGACTTTCCACGGGCCGGTGGCCTCGTCGACGTTCTCGGACTACGCCGTCACGCAGCTGCGCAACGTGCTGATGACGCCGCACGACAATTACACGATCGCGATGTCGGCGGAAAACGCGCTGGCGGGCGAGGAGCACGCCAACTACAGGATCCGCACGATCCACGCGGGCATCGCCACCGGACGCCTGATCGGCGGCAACCTGTCGCTGTTCGGCGCGCTGGCCGGCACGCCGTACGCGGCCGACTTCACCGACGCCATCCTGTATCTCGAGGACGTCAACGAGGAGCCGTACCGGATCGACCGCATGATGACGCAATTGCAGCTGAGCCAGGGCTTCCGGAAGGCCGCCGCCGTGATGCTGGGCATTTTTGAAAACTGCGAGGGCGTCGACGGCGAGGGCGCGTTGAGTCTGGAGGAAACGGTCGACCAGCACCTGCTGCCGTTGACGCGTCCGGCGGTTGCCGGCTATTCCTTCGGCCACATCCGCCACCAGTTCACGGTGCCGGTGGGCATACGCGCGCGGCTCGATACGGCGCAACAGACGCTGACGTTGCTGGAGCCCGGCGTCGTGTAGTACGGACCTGCTGCGCATTTGTCGCAGGATCGGCGGCATTGCTATAGCAATGTTGTCGCCCCGGGCACCGATGGGTATAACATTATTAGTCCATGGGAGGACGCATGCGTATATCTATTCGCCGTATCGGAAATTCCAAAGGAATGATTTTCCCGACAGCTCTTTTGGCACAAGTTGGTCTGCAAGATGAGGCTGAGGTGTCGGTCGAGAATGGCGCGATTGTGGTTCGCGCTCCAGATCAGCCTGTTCGCGGCGGGTGGGCGGAGGCAAGTAAAGCACTCGCGGCCGCTGGGGATGATGGTTTAGTCATGCCGGAGTTCGACAATTCCGGAGACGAGGCTGCCACGTGGTAAAGAGCGGATGACGCCGCGCTGATTCGGGCGCGGCGATGGTACACTGCGGCCTTTCCCGCAAGACCATAAAACCCCGATGCACCAACCCTTGAGCAACGCCGCCCCGACCGAACTGCGCGCCTACGCCCTGCAATGCCTGCAGGAATCCGACCCGACCCGGAAAGTGGCAGCCGTCGCCGCCATGGCCGCCGCCTGCGCCGCCGGCGCCTGCCATCCGGACCCGGGCGCCATCCTGCG
>DATMSN010000169.1:0-3307 GCA_035565375.1 Duganella sp.
CGCGGCGCCGTGGCCGCGCGCCGCATGGTCGGCCGTGACCTTTGCGCCGGCCGCCAGATTGGTGGCGAAGGTGGCGTCGACGATTTCGGCCATCTGGCCGAGCGCCTTGACCTGGTCGTCCGGCACCAGGCCGCGGTCGTCGGGCGACAGGTTCAGGATCAGGTTGCCGTTGCGGCCGATCGACGAATAGTAGATGTCCACCAGCTGCGTCACCGGGCGCGGACGCTTCTCGCGCGCCCAGAACCACTGGCCGTTGGCGAGCATGGTGACGTTGGTCTCGGCCGGGTACCACCACAGGTGCGAGCCCGGCTTGAGCTGCGTCCGGTTGCCGAGGTCGCCGTGCATGTCGGGCCAGGTGAAATCGCCGGGCGCGGTCGGCAGCGGCACCACGCTCCACTCGGTGGTGCGGCCGTAGCCGCTTTCCGTGCCGACCCAGCGCACGTCCGGCCCCTTGCCCATGATGACGGCGTCCGGCTGCAGCTTGCGGATCAGGTCATACCAGGCGCCGTAGTCGTAGGTCTCCTGCACGCTCGGGTCCGGATTGGCGCCGTCGAACCAGACCTCGTGCACCGGGCCGTATTGCGTCAGCAGCTCGTACAGCTGGTTGAGGAAGTAGCGGTTGTAGTCGTCGACCTCGTAGCTGTAGGACTTGAATCCCGGCGTCGGCGCGCGGCCCTTGGACGGGTCGCTCTTGAAACTGGCGGGATCGGTGGGGATCGTCGTTTTCAGCTTCGGGCTGCCGTTGCCGTAGTAGCCGGCCGGGTTGACCGGGTTGGTGCGCAACTGGTACAGGTCGGCCGGCGACAGGTAGATGCCCAGCTTGACGCCGTCGGCGCGCGCGGCGTCGGCCACCTCGCGCACCAGGTCACCCTTGCCGCCGCGCCAGGGGCTGGCCGCCGACGAGTGCCCGGTGTAGCGGCTGGGCCACATGGCGAAGCCGTCGTGGTGCTTGGCCACCAGCACGAGCATCTTGCCGTCGAGCTGCTTGACCGTGCGCAGCCATTGCTTCGCATCCAGCGCGGGCGGGTTGAAGATGGCCGGGTCCTCGCGCCCGCTGCCCCATTCCACCTGGTTGAAGGTGTTGACGCCGAAATGCAGGAAGAAGGTGCGCTCGAGCCGCATCCACGCCGTCTGGTTCGGGCGCGGCAGCACCTTGGCGGCCTTCTCGGCGATCACCGCCTCGGTGTCGCCCGGGGCGACCACATGCTCGGTCGCATACGGAATGGTCTTGGTGGCCGCGATGGCCGCCGGCGCGAAGGCCAACGCCAGCGCCGCGATAATGGATGTATTTCGGGATATGTTTCGTTTCATGGATTATTTCGCCAACAAGTCCACGCCCAGCGGCTCGAGCCGCAGCGTGCCGGAAAATTGCTTGCCCGAGAGTACGCCCGTCATGGCGCCATCGATCGCCACGTCCTTCGCCTCGCCGGTGGTATTGACGTACAGCACGCGGCCGTCCACGGCGCGCGCATAGACGCCGTCGGGGGTCTTCGGTCCGGGCACGATGCCCAGGCTGGCGTACAGCTGGCGGTACAACGGCCCCATGATCTCGCGCTGGGCCGGCGTGGCGACATAGATCGCCCGGCCCTTGCCGTAACGGTTGACGGTGATCGACGGCGGCGTGCCGTCGACGTTGGAAAAGCGCGCCAGCGTCTCGGCGGTCGACGGTTCCAGCACCTCGTAGTGGCCGTTCGAGCCCTTGACCTCCTCGTCGCCGATTTTGGTGACCAGGGTGCCGCCGTTGTAGAACTCGTTGGTGCGCAGGCCGAAGACGTCGGTCAGGCCGCCCGGCAACGGCGTGGCGTACCACTGGTTGTTGCCGTCGACCTTGGCCGAGACGGCGGTCATGATGGCCGTGCCGCCATCGCCGACGAACTTGCGGATCGCATCGGTGGCGGCCTTGTCGAGCAGGTACATGCCCGGCACCACCAGCAGTTTGTAGCGGCTCAGGTCCTCGTGCGCGATGTTGATGACGGCCGCGTCGATGTTGTCCTTCAACAGCGGCGCGAAGGCGTTGTGCGCCTGCGTCAGGTACGGCGTGGTCAGGTACTGGCGCACGGTGTTGGTCGCCTGCGGTCCGACCGGGTTGGTCGCCTGCATGTTGTCGAACGAGTAGGCGAACGCCACCTTCGGCGCGGTCATGCGCGGGAAGCCGAGCTTTTCCAGCTTGGCGAAGTCGCCCGCGATGGTGGCGAACTCGGCCAATTTCCACGACGGCCGGTCGTCATGGTCGAGCAAGCCGAACAGGGCTTGCTCCTCGCCGCCCAGGTGGCTGTTGTAGGTCCACGCCATCACCGCCTGCGAACCCAGCAGCAAGCCGAAGTGGGCCCACATGCGCGAGCGCCCCTTGGTGCCGTAGTAGCCGGGGCCGCCGGCGGTGAATTCGTTGAACCAGATCGGCGTCGACATGCCGGCCTTCATCATCAGCGCCTCGAAACCGGCGCCGACCGGCTCGCCCGGATAGAAGCCCATCGCGCCGTAGTTGGCGTACTCGCGGTAGGTGGACAGGTAGTCGAAGCCCTTGCGCCCGGCGCTGTCCCACAGGTTGGACATGGCCGGCTTGTCCGGCGTGTTCTTGCGGCGCACCGCGTCGAGCCCCTTCAGCACGCCGATGTTGACCTCGGACCAATAGCGGCGCAGGTCCAGCTGGCGCTCGAACGGGCCCGGCCCTTCGGCGTACGGCAGCCGCACCTCATCCCAGACGTTGATCTTGCGCGACCAGCGCTGCGTGGCCCACGCCTTGTTGAGCGCGGCGATGGTGCCGTATTTCTTTTGCAGCCAGACGATGAAGCGCTTGCGGTCCGCCTCCGAGTACGACAGGTAGCCGTTGCCGATCTCGTTGTTGTAGCCGATCATCTTGAGCGCCGGATGCTTGGCATAGCGCTTGGTGAGGGTGTCGGCCAGGCGGGTCAGCAGGCGCTTGTAGTCGGGGTCGCTGTTATTGTCCATGTAGCGCTCGGCCGGGTCGAGGCGCGTGCCCTGCTGGCTGACCAGGTCGACGCCGGGATAGCGGTGGTGCAGCCACAGCGGCGCCGGCTGGCCCGGGATGTCGAGGATGACCTGGATGCCGGCGGCGTGCATGCGGTCCATGATCCAGTCGAACTCGGCGAATTCGAACTTGCCCTCGGACGGCTCGAAATAGTCCCACGACAGGTCGCCCATGCGCACCACCTTGAAGCCGGACTGCTTCATCAGGTCGATGTCGCGCTGGATCTGCCCGCGGCTGCGGTCGACCGGCTGGTAGCAGGTGCCGACGAACAGCTGGCCGGCGCCTGGCCAGCCGGGATGGGCGTCGGCGGCCTGCGCC
>DATMSN010000170.1:0-1585 GCA_035565375.1 Duganella sp.
CCGTCGCCAAGCCGATCCCGCAGGCGCCGATTCCGCGCGTGCCGGGCCGCGCCGAGAACGTCCAGCCGCAGCAGCCACCGCAACCACCCGCGCAGTGACGCAGGGAGATAAGCCACAGCCATGAGCAACCTTTTACCTTACGCCTTCGCCCGCGACTTCGTCGTGTTGGCGCAGCACAGCGACGCCGCCGAGCACACGGTCGACGTCATGGTGTGCGGCGCCACGGCGCCGGCCGCCATCGCCGAGGTGTCGCGCCGCTTCGGCCGCATCCAGCTCAAGAACATGACGCGCGCCGACCTCGAGACGGCCATCGCCACCGCCTACGCCAGCGCCGGCGGCAACGCCTCGATGGTGGCCGACGAGTTCGACGCCGAGCTGGACCTGACCAAGCTGCTGCAGGACGTGCCGGCGATCGAGGACTTGCTCGAATCGTCCGACGACGCCCCGGTGATCCGCATGATCAACGCGCTGCTGACGCAAGCGCTGCGCGACAGCGCCTCCGACATCCACATCGAGCCGTTCGAGCAGACCTCGGTGGTGCGCTTCCGCGTCGACGGCTCGCTGCGCGACATCGTGCGCCCGCGCAAGGCGATCCACGGCTCGCTGATCTCGCGCATCAAGATCATGGCGCAGCTCGACATCGCCGAAAAGCGCCTGCCGCAGGACGGCCGCATCACGTTGCGCATCGGCGGCAAGCCGGTCGACGTGCGGGTGTCGACGCTGCCGACCGGGCACGGCGAACGCGCCGTGCTGCGCCTGCTCGACAAGGAGGCCGGCCGCCTCGACCTGAACCACCTGGGCATGAGCGAGACCATGCTGCCGAAGTTCGACGCGCTGATCAACCAGCCGCACGGCATCGTGCTGGTGACCGGGCCGACCGGCTCGGGCAAGACCACCACCCTGTACGCGGCGCTGTCGCTGCTCAACGCCGCCACCACCAACATCATGACGGTGGAGGACCCGATCGAGTACGACTTGAACGGCGTCGGCCAGACCCAGGTCAATCCGCGCATCGACATGACGTTCGCCAAGGCGCTGCGCGCGATCCTGCGCCAGGACCCGGACGTCATCATGATCGGCGAGATCCGGGACCTGGAAACCGCCCAGATCGCCGTGCAGGCCTCCCTGACCGGCCACCTGGTGCTCGCCACGCTGCACACCAACGATTCCGTGTCCGCCGTGACGCGGCTGACGGACATGGGGGTAGAACCCTTTTTGCTGGCCTCGTCCCTGCTGGGCGTGTTGGCGCAGCGCCTGGTGCGCAAGCTGTGCCCGGCCTGCAAGGCGCCGTCGATGCTGGACGGCGCGCAGGTGTTTCATCCGGTCGGGTGCGAGGCGTGCAATCACACGGGCTACAGCGGACGTTCAGGCATCCACGAACTGTTCACGGTCGACGACGAGGCCCGCAGGCTGATCCATGAAGGCAGCGGAGAACGCGAACTGCGGCGCGCGGCCTGTTCGAGGGTGGCGGCATCGGCCTGGCGCATGAGCAGCGAGCGCAGCTCTTCGTTCATGACCAGCAGCTCGGTGATGGCGCTGCGGCCGTGGTAAACGCCGCCGGGCAGCTCGCTGGCGGGTCGGTAGA